>NZ_JAUBQS010000132.1:0-4767 GCF_036701355.1 Microcoleus sp. Pol12B3 | reverse complement strand
ACCGCCGCTCGGTTCTGCTACAGTGCCGCCACCGCCGCTCGGTTCTGCTACAGTGCCGCCACCGCCGCTCGGTTCTGCTACAGTGCCGCCACCGCCGCTCGGTTCTGGCGCTACATCGTTATCCGTAATCGCCACTGTCACCCCTGGAACCACAACCCCATTATACTTAGCATCACCCTCGCTCACACTATGAGTGATATTACCGCTGTGCGCGCCTTCGACAACTGCATCGTCAACAGCTTTCACCGTAACGGTTTTAGCGACATTCCAATTATCCGCAGTGAAAGTCACAGGGGCGATCGCCTCTATCTCATTACCTGTTGTGAGAGTGATAGTTACAGGGGCGATCGGCTGCGATGTTAATTTGATGTCATAACTGCCATCCGCGCCGCCTTCTGTAGCAGTTGTTTGCGTGGGAGAAATGCTGACACCTGCTGTGTCGTTGTCGGTAATCGCTACACTGACATCCTGAATTGTTGTGCCGCTATACTTAGTGTCGGTACTGGTAATAGTGTGAGCGATCGTGCCCGTGTGCGTGCCTTCGGCTTTGCTATCGTCGGTAGCGGTGACTGTGACTGTTTTGGCAGCATTCCAGTTAGTGCTGTCAAAGATAACAGGGGCGATCGCATTTATTTCACTTCCGGCATTAAAGTTAATGGTAACAGGGGCGATCGGCTGCGATATTAATTTGAGATCGTAACTGCCCGCGGCCGCGCCTTCTGTAGCAGTTGTTTGCGTGGGAGAAATGCTCACACCTGCTGTGTCGTTGTCGGTAATAGCTACATTTACATCCTGAATAGCCGTGCCGCTATACTTAGTGTCGGTACTGGTAACAGTGTGAGCGATCGTGCTGCTGTGCGTGCCTTCGGCTTTGCTATCGTCGGTAGCGGTGACTGTGACTGTTTGGGGAACATTCCAGTTACTGCTGTCAAAGATAACAGGCGCGATCGCATTTATTTCACTTGGGGCATTAAAGTTAATGGTAACAGGGGCGATCGGCTCGGACGTTAACTCGATCGCATAACTGCCCGTCGCGCCGCCTTCTGTAGCAGTTGTTGCCGTGGGAGTAATAGAAATACCAGCCGTATCATCGTCCTTATTGCTGAGGCTAACATCCGCTACATCTAGGTTGTTGTAAATCGGATCTGTACTAACAGTAACCGCCGTGAGAATCTTGTAGCCAATATCGCCGTCAGCAATGCTATCGTTAAGCCCTGTTACTGTCACCGGCTGCGGTGTATTCCAGGTAGCCGTAGTGAAAGTTAAGCTATTAGTCGAAACAGTTCCCTCGGCAAGATTATCTGTGTTCAAGCCGATAGTCACATCAGCAGTCGGCTGAGTATTTAGAACCACAGTAAAGTTAGCAGGAGTGCCATCTTCACCAGTAGTTAATCCCGCCGTCGGATTCACCGTAATTCCCGGAGTTTCATTGTCACTGTTGGTGACGGTGACATCTTCAGGATCGAGGTTATTGTAATTAACATCGGTACTCACAGCCGCAGCCGTGACAATTTTGTAAGGTAGAGGGCCATCAGCTACCAAATCGTCAACACCATTCACCGTTATTGGTTGCGGTTGATCGTAGTTAGCCGTAGTGAAAGTTAAGCTCTCCGTTGAAACTGTTCCTTCTGCAACATTGTCACTCCTCAAACCGATGGTAACGTCAGCAGTTGGTGCAGCGTTTAATTTGACTGTAAATTCTGCCTTACCGCCAGCTTCGGTTGTTGATATTGCCTTTGGAGTGACAGTGATGCCGGCAGCGTCATCATTTTTGATAGTAGCCGTAGCGGTAGCCGTCGCAATAGTCGGTGCGCCACCCGGTGAAACTGAATTTGATAAAGTAATGGCAACAGTTTCATCCGGTTCTATATTGCCATCTCCCAACAGATCCAAAGTAATAGTTTTGGATGTTTCACCCTCGGCAAAACTGATTTTACCAGTGGCAGCAGTTGCCCCAGAAGTGCCGCCGATATTGTTGTAATCAGTGCCGTTTGTCGCAGTGCCGATAATAGCATAATCTACGGTACTCCAAAGTTCTGTGCTACCGCTGCGAGTAATAGTAAATGTGGCAGGATTAGCGCCGGAATTCCCTTCGGTCACGGTGGGATTCTCGGCGATAATTGAGTAAGAACTCTTCCTATCCAATATTGACAATTTAACTTGACTCGTAGCGCCAGCAACACCGCCTGTAATCGCACCCAAATTGAGAACTAACTGTTCGTTACTGTCAACGATGTTGTCAGCCTTGATGGTAACTGCCACAGTTTGAGTGAGTGCAGCACCTGTCGCCCCGGCAGGGAAAGTAACAGTAGTAGGTGAAATTGTGTAATCAGCATCTTGAGTAGCTGTGCTACTGGGGTCGAGGACAATTGGTACAACTACATCGGTGAGGGGTGTGCCGCCCAGAGTAAGAGTGACATTAATTACTGTGTCGGTAGCGTCTTCATTAACAGGGATGATGTTGCTGTATTTGGAAGTGTCAAAATTTACCGTATTCGGTGTATTTAGCAGTACAGAAACGTTGTCTGAACCGCTGTTCGCTACGGCCAAATCCGGGAGAGTGTCAGCATTAAAGTTGCCTGCAATAATGGAATTTGGATCGGTGCCCGCAGTAAAGTTAATGGGTGTACTAAAACCGCCATTGCCGTTGCCTACTAAAATTGATGCGCCGCTGGTTCCTGTTACTGCTAAGTCAAGTCTGCCATCTCCGCTAAAGTCTTTCACCACAATGCCGTTAAGCCCTGCCCCTGCGTTAACAGTAGTGGCCGGGCCAAAGCCACCAGTGCCATTTCCCAATAGAATTGACACACTGTTAGAACCGCCGTTAGCTGTGGCTAAGTCGAGGAAATTGTCTCCGTTAAAGTCCCCAGTGGCGATCGAATTTGGAGTTGGCACACCCCCAAAATTAGTAGCTGCACCAAATCCGCCCGTACCATTTCCTAACAGAATTGAGACATTATTAGAGAAGCTGTTGGCAACGGCTAAGTCAGGTAAACTGTCAGCATTAAAGTTGCCTACAACAACGGAACCAGGAATGGAACCAACATTGAAATTAGTGGCAGCCCCAAAGTAACCAGCACCATTTCCCAACAAAATTGAGACACTACCAGAAGCACCTTGAGGGTTAGCGTTTACCACCGCCAAATCGAGGAAAGTGTCCGCGTTAAAGTTTCCGACAGCTATTGAAAGGGGAGTATTACCCACATTGAAATCATTGCCTACATAGAAGCCACCCGTACCATTTGCTAACAGAATTGAGATATTACTATTACTACTATTTGCTACGGCTAAGTCGGGGAAATTGTCATCGTTAAATAATCCCGATGTGACGGAAACGGGACCTAAACCTACGGCAAAGTTGGTAGCTGTGCCAAAACCCCCTGTGCCATTCCCTAACAAAATTGAAACGTTGTCGTCATTCAGATTTGTCACTACCAAGTCTGGGAAGGTATCAGCGTTGAAATCCCCTACATTAATACCTTTGGGACTTGTACCCACGCCAAAATTTGTAGCTGCACCAAAACTATTCAAAACATACTCGTAACCCGCTAACACTTCGGGTTCAAATACCAGCGGCGTTTTTATTTTCCCGGTGCTCACTTCCAGTTCCCAGTCCCCGCCTTTTGCTACACTTCCGGTGAGGTTTTGGGAAGCTGCAACAAAGGCCCCGGTTAACTCACTCAAGCGTTTGACAAATGCTTTACCTGTCTCGCCTGCTGCTACACAGCACCCGTAGAGGAGGATATTAGGTCGATTTTTGCTCCTTGAGTCGGTTTGTGGCGAAAACCACTGCTGTAGATCCTGCCGATCGCACTCTATATCATCTAAACTCAAGTTACCGTCGCCGAGTTGCAAGCTGCCCGGAGCACCGTGAGAAACTATGTGAAGGCTGTCAATATTTGTCCGAAGAGCTAAAATTTGAGTAATTTGGTCGATCGCATCCCGGTTCCCATCCAAAACGACTACTTCCGTACCCGGTTTTACCCCAGCAATCAGACTTTGATAATTTTCTACTTGAGTGTCAATAAAGGCGATCGCACTTGAAGAAACTTGAATATTTAAATTTGGCATACTGCACCTACTAATAGCTAAAAAAAGACAATGATTCCCCTGTTTCGCGACTTGCATCGGAAACACTTTCTCAAGGTTGTAGTAACAATAACTGTTTTTTGAAACAATCTATGTAAATTTTTCTTTATAAACCCCTATTTAATTAAAGTTTTGATAAAGTTGGGAAATTTTATTAAGTAGTATTACGGATGAGCCAGTGCAAGATTGCAAATGTAAAACAAAAACACTTGAATAGCAAGTATCATTATACTTAAGTATTTTAGTTTCCCTGGCGAGTATGGGCAGGAGAATGTAGGAGTAGAGGCTTGGAGGTTTAGTAGCAGAGTTAAAGAGAATTGTAGAAGACGCTGTGCGATCGCATCTGGGCCGATTTCTTTTGATGTAATTGTGGAAGCATCTGGATTAGAAGCGGGAACAGTTTCTAGTATACTTTTGCACTGGGAATTGTTGGGATTAGTTTCTATGAGACAGGGGTTCTTAACCCCTGTCATACTCTCGAAGTCACGAGTTTATCGGAATGTCTGAATCTGTGCCAGACACCCGAAATCGCTCTCAAATCAATCCGAAATTAGCAGCACTAATACTGCTAGCAGAAACACCACTGAGAGAAGCTAAAACTTCCCCTGTTTGTGCCAACCGGATTAAAGTTGCACCGCTATCTTGAGCAATCGCCAATTGCGAGAAACTCAACCCGTT
>NZ_JAUBQS010000131.1:0-4780 GCF_036701355.1 Microcoleus sp. Pol12B3 | reverse complement strand
GTCATTTGTTTTCTCACCGGATGGTCTTGGATTTTACATTCTTTATCTCTATCACATCTTTAAAAAAATGGTATGAGGTGGTATTTCTTGGCATCAGCTTCTGACAGCTTTACGACTTCGCTCAAATAAGCGTCTAATAAATCTAAACCGCCAGCATGAGGCACGTCTGGAGAAGCAATGAACTCCAACCCCTGGTCTCGAAGTTGCGATATTTTATGCTCCAATACCAACTGTGCGATTTGGACAACTGAAGCAGTCATAGAGAGCGATCGATCTAACACTAATTCAATTTCAGCAGTTGGCAGCCCTAGACTCGAAACAGCCAGCCGTTTTTTAGCAGCTACCGCATCTAAACCAAAATCAAGGGAACAATTGCGATCGCAAAAATTATCTACAAGAACTTCGACTTCAAAACGATCGGGTAACGGACATTTGAGTAGAGGAATTAATGGACTTAGCTTTGATGGCAGTTGGATGTACTCACCCAGCAGTACCCAATATTGCTCAGCTGAACGCCCTTTCAGCTCAAAGAATGCGTTAGCCAATTGAGAATAACGGCGGACAAGAGGCTGTTCGGTACTGTCTGATTCCAAAATATCCTCTAACAAAAAGATACCGGGACAGTCATTTTCCAGCAGAAATTGCAGCACATCACTTCCGACAGATAGCTCAGTTTTACATAAGACGCATTCACTATTATACATCTGGGAAATATCTGAAACGCTTGTCATATCTGAATGACAACCTAAAATTGGGAGATTTTTATTCAAACACCGCACCTGTTGAAGAGTTGCATAGCCAGGATTCCAATAATAAACAGGTAAACAACACTCACTGGCGTACTGATGAAATGATGACAAGATTTTTTGGCGATCTGCACTGTAATATTCTAGGGCAAATATTGGAGTTGGAGGGACTCTTAACTTAGACAAAATCGTGAAATATTTCATGAACTTATACATCTAAATAGAGGATATTTAACATAAAACTTTAACTAACATAATTAAAATTTAGCGTCCTGCTAATGAGCGAAGTTTTCCCCCTCAATTGGAGGGGGTAATTGTGCCTAACGGCACTAATAAATTGATGTTATGCAAGTTAAATTGTCAATCATGGTCACAAGTAAAAAGCAAACCGCAGCCACTCCCATTCGCTCTCATTCACCAGTGCCTGCTAAATCTAAGCCACCTGAAAAACAGAACAGTCAAACAGTTAGCATTAACAATGGAGCCAAATCAAAACCTCAACCTAACCTCAGCTCCGAGCAACTTGCTGGCGAGCTAGTCAAACAGATTCGCAATACAATTCATAAGAAGTACGGCGTGACAATTCAGCGTCGCGATAGCCGTATTTCGACAAAGGTTGGCCACGCAATTCGCGAAAAACTGGGATTGGATATTCAAGCTCAGTTGAATAAGCGCAACGGTAATGGCAATGGTAAAAAGTTCGACTGGCAAGAGTGGAACAATACTGTGTTTCCCAAGCTAGTTGGCCGACCCGATGAACTCAAGTATGATGTCGAAGTTGTTGCCTTAGCGATGAGCCAACTTTACGATACAATTGCTGACAACCCGCAAGCTGCCATTGCCGATTTAATGGAGTTCAATGCTCAAAGCTTAAAGCGTCGCAACGAGTTAGCTAAATCCTCTGAAGAAGATACTGAAGAACTCGATGAGGACGAGGAATTCGATGATGAAGATGATGAAATTGATGACATACTCGATGAAATTGATGAGGATGACGAAGACGAGGAAGGCGATGAGGATGAGGATGAGGATGATGACGATGAGGAGGATGATTTTAGTTTAGACGAAGATGAAGAATTTGAGGAAGACGACGAATAATTGTTAAAGTTTGATTAGAAAGCTCTGCTGAAAAAGCAGAGCATTTTTTTGCCTCTATCGAGGCCCTTTCCACGAATCGCGATTCTGGTAATGATTGTCGCCACCGTCCGAATCAGGACGCTCTGGGAAGCATACCCAACAAATTCACAACCAAGGAAATTTTGACCTTGGTTGTGAATTTAATTTTACCCACTCACCCACCCACTAAATTTTTTGAATTAATTGTAATTAGCGAACTGCCGTCGCTTTAGTTGTGAAAAAAAACACGCTTGAGGGTTAATCATGGCTAATCGCAAATCCGCTCCAACTCCGATGCAAAAGCAATTTGCAGAAACTCTTGAAGAACAGCGCTTCGAGATGTTTTTGCACGTTGCCCGCGAGTTAACGGGACGTGCCAAACAACGACAGTTGCAGAAAGGTAAAGCTCTTGACTGGGAAGCGTTTAATACTTGGTTTAACAAGCAATATGAAGGCTACTCGGCTGACGAGATGCTTGAAGAAATCTTGAGCAACGTTTACTGGCTTTCATCTGAGCAAGCAGTGATTGACTTGCACTTCCGTTATATCGAATCGGCAGTCAAAGCTTCTCATAAGAAAAAGGCAACTGACGATAATGAAGAGATTGATGATTTTATCAAGTAATCAATGACGACCCCCTATAAAGGGGATAAAATCCTGCTCCAAGCAGGATTTGTTTTGCCCGCCCACCCACCGCACCAGTTCCCTTTGCGATATTTGCGATCGCATTCTCAGAAGGCTTTAGTAAGGTTTTGATATTAAACGCGAGCGCGTTTGAGAGATGTTCCACTTGCAAATAAATTATAATCATGTACGAACATATTCAGCATTTTCTCACCCTCACAATTGAAACTGTGGTAATTTTTGGTTACGGTGGCTTAATTGTTCACTATATCGCTACGCTGTTAGCATCGAAGCGAATGAATCCTTCTGAAAAACTCTCAGCAGAACTTGCCCCAGATTTTGTGCCTCTTCTCAATGAAATTGCTTCCTTTCCTGCTGTTACCGAATCGGCAGCAACTCCAGAACCCACAGAAGAACAGCGCCTCACCTCTTCGCTACAACTTAAAGCCGAATTTGTTTCTAATATTCAACTCGATACCGACACATTTAATCTACCCTTCATTCAAGTCGATAGCCTGACTCTTCGACAATGCCGCACCGTTATTCGAGCGCTCAATTCCACTCTCCCACGAAGTGATCATATTCGCCTGAAACTAAACAAAAAAGATGTGCCAGCAGATTCGTTAAAATTTCAAATCAAGAAGCATTTTAAGCATCGACCGCAGCAAGTTTTCTCCCTAATTGAGCAAATTTTGAAAGTTAGTTAGCAGGCTCGGGAAATCAACAAGCCAATTAGTCCTTTATTTCAAAAAAACTTATGGTAACGATTTGATAGAAAGTTTTTTTGAATGAACCCTCCTTTTCCTGACCAAGCTATTAGTTACTTTCTTCAGCGCCAAGGGGAATCAGACCCTTGCCAATTTGTTTGCTCAACTCGTTGAGACTCAATCCCCGTTCCATTGCGACCGCACGAATTCTCTCCATCCCACCGACGTTACCTGGATATAAGCTAGATAGCAGCATATCTGCCTGCCGCGAAGATTTGTTGCGCTGTTAATTGCAAGCCGGGAAAGATTGAGGAAATAAGCAGATCGTCATTTTGAAACAACTGTTTTTGATACTCGTCTTCTCGCAGCGTACAAATTGTAACTGTCGGCTGTTTGGGTTTGCCAATATATTCTCTGCCACCAATGCCCAAATAATCAACCATCCAATACTCAGGCACTCCAAGCAGGGCGTAATCTTCAACTTTGCGAGCGTAATCGTTTTGCCAGTTGGTGCTAACGACTTCAGCAATCAGTTTAATAGAAGAACCTGATGTAATTACAGGTTCTTGTTGCCACAAAGGTTCATTAATTAGTCGAGTTTGGTCTAATACAAGCACATCGGGGCGAAAGGCTGTTGCTGTTCGTAATAGTTTGATGAGACAGCGAGGAGGGATAAGGTAGGGTAAATCCAGGTGGTCAATTTCTACATTTAGTTTTCGTCCCAAAAACCCGGAGACTTGTTCGTGGGGCCCTGTTGGTGCCATTTCGGTTAATTCACCATCAATCAGTTCGTAGCAATCGCTGTCGCCGTAGTTTGTAATAAATTCATCAACAGTTATAAGTTTTGGAGGTGATTGAACCATTGTGTTTATTCCTCATCCGACGGCAATGTACGTCTTTATTCAAAGCCTCCCCATACCTGAAAGATTGGCTGTGGGTTGTTTGCGACTTTGTTCCTCGGCGTCAGTCAAAGTAATCTTGCGCCTGCCAATCTGTTCGATCAACTCGCTCAAACTCAATCCGCGCTCTCTAGCAATAGCGCGAAAACCTTCCCACCCCGCAGATGTTACCTGAATGTTCCTTTGCTTTTTTGGCTCCTCATATCGAGGTTCGCCTCCGCCTAACTTTAAATTAGCTAGAGAGTTGGGGTGGAGCTGCGTTCCTTTGCTTGGGGGCATTTTGCAACATTATCCTTTCGACTTTTTTCTTTATTATCCCACATTACGAGCCGTTTTCCGTGGTACTATAGGTAATATGGAATCAACCTATACGAGTCAACTTCTTCAATCTGGTGTCTGGCTTTGGGGCTGGCAAGTCAGGGGTTGACTTATCTCAGGAGGCACTAGGAAATGCACCCAACTCAGGAGACACCGGGCAGCGAGCAGCGTCAACCTTTAGTAGTTTTGCGAGGCTCAACCCGAAAGCACCACCACACTGTTGCAGACTCCCTGCGGATTGACCCAGATTTCCAAACGCTCATCCCTCCTTTGAGTGCGAGCGAGTTTGCTACCTTATACCATTTTTTTAAAGATGTGATAGAGATAAAGAATGTAAAATCCAAGACCATCCGGTGAGAAAACAAATGAC
>NZ_JAUBQS010000130.1:0-4880 GCF_036701355.1 Microcoleus sp. Pol12B3 | reverse complement strand
ACCCGTGTAAATGCCACCACCAAAACCGGCAACATTATTATTGACTTGGCAATTTTCTAAAGTTAAAGTGCTGCTACCTCCTGTTTGAATACCACCACCGGCGCTAGTTGCCTCATTATTCGGATCGGTTCCAGAAACTTTGCCGTTGGCAACAATCAGGTTTTTTAGAGTGACATTAGTCGAACCTCCTGTGCGGATTACCCGCGAAGCATTGTTGCCGCTGATTGTTACACCGGGTGCAGCAGCGCCGTCAATGGTAATGTTTTTGCCAGCGGGAATATCGAGTTGACCGCTGGTGAGGGTAATGGTTTGGGCGCCTAAACCTGGAGCGAAGGTAATTGTATCGCCGGCAACAGCGGTGGCGATCGCAGCTCTTAATGAACCGGGCCCGCTATCGCTATTGTTGGCTACTACGATCGTAGCTAAATCACCTCGGTAACTAGCCATAGCCTCTGGCTGTAAGGCTAAGGGAGATTCAATTTGGCCAGAAGCAAATTCTAAATTCCAGTCGCCGCCACGGCCGGTTGTGTTGGTTGATGCCGCAACGTCAGCCCCAGTTAATTGACTGAATCGAGCGGCGAAATTAGCACCTGTACCGGCGGCTACATCGCAGCCGTACAGCATGATGTCTGCTTGTGGGGCTAGTGAAGTTTGCCACTTTTGCAACTGGCTTTTGTATTGCTCTATGTTATCTGAACCCAGAGCGGTATTGCCTAATTGTAGGCTGCCAGAACTGCCGTGAGAAATAATGTGAACCGAGTCTATCGCCCCGTTAGTAGAGGCGTACTTTTCCATCTCCGAGGTGATTTGTTCGATGCCGTTTTTGGTGCGATCGAGTATTACTACCTGCTGTCCGGGCAGCACTCCCGCTGTAATTGACTCGTAATCTTTCACGCCGGAGTCAATGAAGACTAAGGAGCGCAGTGGCCGTTTTTCAAAAGAAGATTGTGAGTTAACTTGAGCGAATGTAGAACTCATTTTGGAGACTCCATTAAGGGCATTATTGGTAGATACGCCCCGGAGCAATCTCATCAAGCTTATTTGATAGCTGTGCGATTTTGGCAGTTAACTTTTGTATGGATTGAGGTAATCCCAACTGAGGATAACAAAACCTAATTGCAGTTGATACGAGCAGTTGTTAAAAATCGTGCGAACTTTGTCAATCTCTCTAAGAATAGAGGCCGACTTGTGAAGTTCCGAGGTTATTTTCTCGATGCAGTCAGATTCTTAAATCAAAAATCTTGCAACAAAATATTCACCTTCATTGATGCTGGAGTCCTTGAATACAAAGCTTTTGGATAGAGAATTTGCGTATTCCGAGAATCGAGTGGTTTCTCTTAAAGAAGCCAACATATTGCGCCCTTCAAAAGCGAGTTTAGGGGTAGATACAGCCTTTGATTCAGAGCTTCTGAAACTGCCAGCGACCTTGTTTATTTCGCTTATTTTTATTTAACCTATCTATCAGTTTCCCCTATTTCTGCAGCGCTGCCATCCGCGATCGCACGGAATTTACAGCACTTGCCGATGCTGTGAGGTACGGTAGCAGCAGTTAACCAATATCTTAAAGGCTTAGGATTCATCAACTTAAGGACAACTGCTGCGAGCCGATCGATCCTGTCTGGGGTATGGAGAAAGAACATCCGCCAAAAAGATTTAAGCTGCGACCACCGCATTTTAATAGGGTTAAAATCAAGAGAGTAAGGGGATAAACAAATAACCCGTCTACCTATGTTTTCAACCGCCAGCAAATTTTGCAGCCAACTTTTTTGAAAGGGGCGCCAGCATTTACAGCGGCGCATTTCTGCTGGATTCTAAACTTCACAAGCCAATTGATACCGGCAAAGTAAAGTTGAAAGAAGTTGCGAAGGAATTTGCTGATGCTTTTTTAAAAGCTTGATTGTCTTTGTACCTAGAACGAGAGGGCAGGATCTCGTTTGACAAATTGATGAGAGAATTGCTATCAGCTTTAATTTGAGGATTAGAGTATACACCAAGGCTTCTGATAGAGTTTGGTGTATACTGCTTCTTTGCCAAGTAACAAAAGAGTTACTATCCACTTCATCGGTCGCATCGCAGCACATACTCAACTTCCCTGCTGCCATCGATTCAAGGCGAGTCACCCGCGCTTCGACATTGCCGTTACCTTAAAAATATAGATTATTGAATTCTGCTAAGCCACTGCACGTTCTTCCGTTCTCCTGGTCGCTCCAGCACATCCTCCAAGTTTAACTATCCGCACATTCATGGTTAGGCGATCGGGCTAGAGCAAGGGGGTCTTACGCCTTATTCAGCCCCGATCGCTGTGGGATTTCTATGCTGCGTATGGCTTTGAGGAGAAATCACATCCGCAGTCAAGGCGATCGGGATCCAGTAGGGGGTCTTACCCTTTATTGTGCTGCGATCGCCTTCTAATTCCCTTGTGGTATATGGGTTTGACTAGAAGCGATCAGGGCGATCGGGGCGATCGGCCACTCCTCACCTTTTTTATTAAGGGGTGTTTTTGTTGTTGCAAGGAAGTACCCCCCTCTCTATTTTTAGGGAGTAGTACCCCGATCGCCCCGATCGCACCCTTGAAACCTTTGATATGGCGTTGTATTTGTAGCGATCGGGGCATAATGAGGGGTAAGACCTTACAATGTGCCTCGATCGCCTTCGTATTGTTCACAGTATTGATTTAGCGTAGTATGTTAGCTGATCGGGGTAGCATAAGGGGTAAGACCCCCCATTATGCCCCGATCGCCTAGTTAATAAAAATGATGGGTAAGACCCCCCATTTATATGGATGTGATGGAACGCAGGGATGGACTCTACATCAACGAAGAGAGTAAAGCGGATGGATGGTGAATGAGTTGTAGGGAAATCAAAAAACTAAGAGAGTCGAAAGAAAGGGCTACCGCATTGTTTGAAAAAGAGAGAGCCATCAATCACAAGTTTCTCCCCAATACCTCAACCACTATCGCAGTTACGCTCAACTTATTCGCAATAGCTTCTTTTACTTTAGGGAGCTTTTCCACCGGGATGTAGAGACTCTTCACCATCCACTTACCATCCACTTTTACTTTGTAGCGGTAGTGGTTGACTGTGCTTTCACCCTTCCAAAAGCTGTACACCAACCCGCTGCCTCCTTGAATTATACACGCTTGGTGTATACTCTCGCTTAGTGAAGCGTTAGTGGCATTGCTATCACTTTGATTGCCATCACTGGGGTATACACCAAGACTCGGTATTAGACATCTCCAAAATAGTAACATTATGTGGTAAAAGAACATAAGAGACATTTTTTGGCACACAAACATGAGCGACATCCTGAATCATATTGAAGAGAATCATAAAGAAACACAGCGATTAATTGGTTTGGAATATGAGCATTTACAACAATTGCTCCAAAATGCCGAACGATTACATCATGAAAAACAAGCTTTACTAGAATCAAAAAAAGTGAGAATTATTGCGGATGGAGGAGGTCGAAAACCCAAACTATCTATTCCCGAACAAATAATTTTAACCTTGGTTTATCTTAGGCATATGACAACATTTCAAATTCTGGGCATCCAGTTTGGAGTAAGTGAGTCTACAGCTAATGATACATTTAACTATTGGTTTGCGCTTCTGCGAGAATTGCTACCATCTAGCTTGCTGGAACAAGTAAAAAAAAACGCTGCTGACCATGCAATAGTTAAGGAAATACTCACAGAATATTAATTAATAGTAGATACCTACGAACAAGTCAGAGAAAGACCTGGAACTCGTGAAGAACAAGAAAAATACTTTTCAGGCAAGAAGAGTAATCATACATTTAAAACTCAAATAATTATCATGCCAGATGGTAGAGATATAGTTGATGTTGTGGCAGGGGAACCTGGACCTAAAAGCGATATAACATTATTCCGAGAATATCGCTCCGAGTTGGCTCCTCAACAAAGATTTAAGGGAGATAAAGCTTACGTTGGAGAAGATTTAATAACAACTCCCCTTAAAAAACCCAAGAAACGAGAATTAACAACAGAACAAAAAAAACAAAATAAAGCGTTTTCTGCTCGCCGATTTTTTGTAGAACATCGAATTCGAGCGGTCAAGATATTTCGAGTTGCCCAAGAAAGATTTAGATTAAATTCCCAAAAATATGAGCAAGTAATTTTAACGATTTGTGGAATAGTAAGGTTGCGAATAGGAGCGCTAATATTACCATTATAAAAAGCGAGGCAATCGTCAGATTAAAATTAACAAATCTCACTCAACATTGCGATATAATTATCAACAATAAATATCTTAAAGTCTGATTTTATCGTGCACACTAGCTAATTTAGGATGGTTACATTTACGTCAAGGAGCTTAACTACACAGAGGCTTTGATTGTTTTCGGAGATATCTATTGAGCTTTGGTGTATACTCTCGCCTAGGAAAGAGATGTCGGTGTTAGCATTAGTTTGGTTGTCGCTACTGTGATATAAACCAGAGACTCTTTGATGTTCCTGCGAGGAAGAGACGGAACCTCCTTTTATACTGTCAGTTGTGATAGGAGTTGGGAAAGGAACAGGGTCATCTTTATCATTTGGATGAGGTGCGAGTGAGGGTTGGTGTATACTCTCACCTCTTAGAGTAATGCTAATACCAATTCACTATGAAGGTACACTAAAATATAGGGTAAAAGTAGAGTACATCCAATATGGCGAACAAACTTCAGGTACAAATCCAGGAAACGGTTGAGGAACTAGAGCATCGACTGGAACGGAGTGCGACCGCCGTAAATAAAGAAAAATTACTGGTATTATACTGGCTGACCACCAAAAAAATCCAAAAAAGAGCCGAATTAGCCACGATGTTGAAACGAGACTCTTCAACAATATATCGTTGGTTAAGAGCTTACAAACAAGGTGCAA
>NZ_JAUBQS010000035.1:0-70546 GCF_036701355.1 Microcoleus sp. Pol12B3 | reverse complement strand
TTTATGATGCCGAGTTTGACCGTTTCGACTAACTTCTTCCGAACCACAATTAGGGCAACAATTAATTTCTAATGTCAGATCACGCTATGGCAAACACTTCTCTAATCATAACGTACTCTGATCCTTTCCTTCAGGGCACTACCTCGGGATGGATAGGCAGATTGAGGTAGAGAAAGCGAGTCAATCAATCCTGTCACGGTGTAATCGCTGCACTCTTATATAAGCTGAGTAAGGGTATTTTATATAGAGAAGGCAAAAATACTGTATTTAAAGCTAGTTAACTATTTGATCGGAAATGGCGATCGGGAAAATTGCTCTGGGGTTTGGACTTTAACTTAGAAGTGATATCGTAGTATCGGTAGATAGTAGATTTCCGGCTGTCAAACAACTTGAGAATTGAATCAATGACAATTTCTGTAACTATCGGGTTAAAGTCGGAAATAAAGTCCTCGGCATTTAGATTTTCTTGAAAAAATTCCTTGGCTCGATCGCACTGATAGCGCATTTCGTCAAAGCCAACCATTTTTACCACAAACGTTGTCAGGGGCGAACTCTCCAAATCGGTATTAGAGGTGCTTTTAGCCCGCCCATTTTCTAATAAATTCAATACTTCCGCTTCTAAACTAATTTTAGGTTGATAAGGTTTGTCTATTTCTGGAAAAAAGCTTTCTAGGCGTACGCAGTTAGGAGCCAGCTCCGGAATTCCTCCCATCATCATCGCCAGAGAAACCTCAATCCCCAAATCCGAAGAAAGAGCTTCTAGTAGGGCTAGGGCAGACAGTTTGCACCCCAAATAAAGCTTCGCAATTTCGAGATTGTACTTAGCAGTCGTTTCCCAGCGCTGATATGTGCGATCGTCTGGATATCCCTCAAACTGCCGGAAAATTATTTCTGGCTTGAGATAATTCAGAAAACCTTCCATCTTGAGCAAAGCAACTCGGTAGTCGCGAATCGTGTAAAAACCGCAGCAGATGAGATTGTGATTGGTTTCCGGCAGTAAATTCCAGGTATTTGCCAAAAAATGGGCTGAACTATGGTGAGCAAAACTCATCACATCCCGGTTAGAAATTCGCACAGCTTTTTTGACCGTTTCCCGCATTTCCTCATCATTCAAACTGAGGTTAAATCGGCTATTTATTGCTTGCAAGCGGTCATAAAGGCGCTGGCTTACCGTTACTCCCGACTCGGCTGCGCGAAACGGAATGGTTGCTTCAATGCAGCCTGCAATTTGAAGCAATTGCTCGCGTTTGAGAAATGGTTCTAGAGCTTTTGCTGCTACGACAGCGCTGAGAAATTCGTTTTGTCCGGCGAAAGGATTTAGGACTTCGCCCGGTACAAAATTGAATACCAGCATTACCATCTCGAAGATAGCATCCGCTGGCAGTTCCGATCGATCCCTAATTTGTAGTTGTTTGTTAACCTCTTTTGCAACAGGAGTGATGTAGTAGCTGACGTTAAAGTTAATGCTGCGATCGACTTGCACGTAGACGGTATCGTGAAATAAAGCTGCCAAAACCTCGATCGCGTCTTCATCTCCCCCCACCTCAAAAATATGTTCGGGAGTGTGAAAAAACCGCCAGGGCCCCACCATCGGCTGAACAATCAGTTCGGCAATCCGAGCGAGTTCACTGGGTTCGACTTTTGCTTCCAGGCGATCGAGCGCCCAAATCAGCCTTTCTAAGCACTGTAAGTAGGCTTGTTTGCTATCCATCACAGTCTTTCCCCATAACATTGCTGTCAGTCGATTTTAGATTTTAGATTTTAGATTTTAGATTTTCTCGACAGATGAATCTGGAAGCTGGAACCTTAGTCTAAAATTTTTAGATCTCCACGACTGGAGTCCACGGCTTATATCCGTTTTTGGGGGGTCAGGTCAGCCACCCTGCTGTTAGTTTGATTTTGTCCTAGATGCGCCCCGGCAGTTTTTATTTGAGATTTATGAGCTTTTTGTGGAATACTTTAGCTGCAATTGAGAAGCGAAACACTAACTTAAACTACACTTAATTTCCGGTAGCTGACCTCCCCTGTTTTCCTAATCTAATTAGCACAAAGTATGACAAGTAAATTACATAGATTACTAAACCTATCAGACCTAACAATCCCAAAAACTGAGGGGTTGCCGTAGGGTGAAACATTTGTTTGTAGAGCCAAGGTGGGTCTAACCAAATGCGGCAAAAAGGCTCGTCAATTACCTGAATTTGAGATTTAAAAGCACAGCTTAAGAAGGGAAGTTGAGCTAGAGCGCCCAAACCGCTGTAAACAGTAATCGCCCACCTCCAAGCTGTAAAAGCCAGTTTCAGGGGCGACTGCGGTCGATCTGCAATTTCTTCGTTTAAATCTTCCCAAAACCACAGACTAGCAGGAATTAAGGCCCTCCCAATCACCGACGATACAAAGCTCACAGGCAGCGCCGCCATCATCAGGTAAAGTGTAATTGCCAGCAAACTCGCCACCCGCCAATAAATAATCGACAAACGGACGATCGCATCAGCTTTTGCCACAACAGCCCAAATCAGCACTACCAGCGGGATCGAAATTGTTAATAACACAGACAACCGGTAATCCATCCAGACTAGCGGTTGAAACCAAGGCCCGGTGGCTGCCAATAAAAGACTCAACATCTTTGGGAAAATATACTCACTTATTTGTCACAAATTTTACTACAAAAATGCTAAAAAATCAGCAACCAGAACACGGTCTTGATGTTTTAGTTACTACTACCTTTTCTAAGGTGCTTGGCGCGCTTTAAAACGTACTTGATACACGATAGACGGCAATATACTGGGATTAAAACTGTTTATTCCTCGAATCTCGCCTTCCCATCCCCCGAACCAAGGGGGGACGCCAGAGTAAATTATTGTCTCCCTTGCTTCAGGGAGTGGAGAGAAGCTGGCCGATTTGAACCATTGGGATAGAAGCCAAATCTCGCCACTATTTCAAGGCTCAACCCCTCAAATAAAATTCTCCCGCGCCAAAAGTTAGATTTCGGCGCGGGAGGGCAGGGATAGAGCTAAATGGCTCGTTTATTCCTCGTAGATGCGGCACTCAGCAGCGTCAGGATTGTCGTCGCAAAATTTTTCAAAAGAATTCTTAGGTTTGACTTGCTTTTGGTGGGAAGCTTCTGCTTGCAGTTCTTCAACTGCGTCCCACGCCGCCGCGCATTCCCCGGAAGTGGCGCCCTTGAGGTCACAGACTGTACGAGCGCTTTCTAGTTCTTCTTCAATTTTTTCTTGGATGTTGCCTGCGGGTGTTGTTGTCATAAAGCTTGTTGGTATGAATGTGTAGGAGAATATGGTGGTCCCCGACCTATTTCTAGGTAATGTTAGCACGCCCCTGGGTTTAGTGAGCTGGTTCGGCTAACGGCACATCCTTAACCCAAATAAAGATGTTTAACCGTTAACGACAGAGCAAGGGACTAGCTAAGCAGCCACTTGGTGTCATCACTCAAAAAACGTAGACCTCTAAAGTCTTAGGCTAGTCAAGAGTGGTTTAAGTCTTAGGCTAGAAGCCCAGTGTCTTTAGACCTGGGTCGTTGACCTTATTAAGTAAGAAAGGTTTTCTTTTTGGATGTTAGTTTGGGTTTGATTTGCTGTTTCGGTCTGGCGACCCCAGCTAATAATAGCTTGAGATGCGCTGCTGTTGCAGCAGCCCAGATAGAAACCATCCATAACTGCGATCGCAGCAGCCGTCTCTACTTCCTGCTTTACTCTACCCCGTCGGCGGGGGAAGGGTCCACAGGCATCAATGTAGGTCGAGCTGACCTTACTTTTGATGAAAACATTACACGATGTTCGTGTGTCAAACTGTATTGAGCTTTATCTTTTAAGATTTAGCTGAATACGGCATTTAACACTAAACAGATTAGTCGGACACTCATGTTAACTTATGTTAACACAAGAACGGCAATCGAGGGGGAATCGATCGCCGAAGAATAGGGTCTCCCCAGTGGCCAGTTCCGGTTAGCGTAATGTATAGAGATAGTTTTATAGAGAAGTTTGCCTTATGTACACCCAAAACCAAATGCAATGGGTCAGCGCTTTATCAACCCGTCCCTCTTTGGAATCAGCGCTCAAAGAAGTTATAGAACAAGCCGATCGCGACCTAGAAGGCCCGGCTGATTTAGCGCTGATATTTATCTCGTCTGCCTTTGCCAGCGAGTATTCTCGGCTGATGCCTTTACTCCGAGAACTGCTGCCAGTGCCCGCGATCCTGGGCTGCGGCGGGGGAGGAGTCATCGGCACGAACCGGGGCGGCCTCACCGAAGAAGTCGAGGGATCTCCCGCAGTCAGCCTCAGTCTGGCGCGCTTGCCGGGAGTGAATGTCAGAACTTTTCACGTCGGTGCAGAAGAACTGCCGGACTTAGACAGCCCCCCGGATACTTGGGTGGAGATCTTGGGCGTGCCGGCCCAGGAAGAACCGCAGTTCATCATCTTCGCCGACCCCTTTTCGGCAAAAATTAACGATTTGCTACAAGGGCTAGATTATGCCTATCCGGGTGCGGCGAAGGTAGGGGGACTCGCCGGGGGGGACGGTGCGGGCAGGGGCGCGGCGCTGTTTTGCGACTATCAGCTTTACCGAGAAGGGACGGTTGGGGTAGCTTTGAGCGGCAATATAGTTTTGGAAACGATCGTCGCTCAAGGCTGCAGGCCGATCGGGCATCCTTATCGGGTGACGGAAGGAGATCGCAATATTTTGCTGAAACTCGAAGAACAAACCGACGATACTGGCAGCGGAGGCATCGAGCGATCGCCCTTAGAGGCCTTGCGAGAGTTAGTTCAAACTTTGAGCGAAGAAGACCGAGAATTAGCTCAGCACTCGTTATTTGTAGGCTTAGTCAGCGATGAATTCAAGCTGACATTAGAGCCGGGAGATTTTTTAATCCGCAATCTGTTGGGAGTAGATCCGAAAGTGGGGGCAATAGCGATCGGCGATCGAGTCCGTCCCGGACAGCGCATCCAATTTCACCTGCGGGACGCGCGCACCTCCGCAGAAGACCTAGAAATGCTGCTCGATCGCTATCAGCGGGCTGCCGAGTACAGCGGTACATCTAGCGCCGGCGCCTTAATGTTCTCTTGTCTGGGGCGCGGCGAAGGGCTTTACGGCCAGTCGAACTTTGACTCCCGACTGTTTGGCCGATACCTCAAAAACATCCCCCTGAGCGGCTTTTTCTGCAACGGCGAAATCGGCCCCGTCGGCGGCAGCACATTTTTGCACGGCTACACATCCGTATTCGGGATTTGCCGCCAAAATTCATAATTTGTGAACTGTTGACTGTTGACTGTTGACTGATGACTGATGACTGATGAGTGTTGACAATCTAAAATCTAAAATCTAAAATCTAAAATCTAAAATCGACTGATGACCAATAAATAAAAGCGGCAGTCGCCTGCCGCTTTTAGCTGTAACTAGATGTCTGGAAACCTTAGAAACTAAAGGTAGTACGGAGGAGTCCGACCCAGATATCCTCGTTGTTGTTGTTGTGTTCCGGATTCAGAATCACGTAAACGCCCGGTGTCACCGAAATAAAGTCATTGACTTGGAAGCGATAGAAACCCTCTAAGTGATAAGAGGTGTTGCGATTTCTGGCGACATCGCTGTCGGTAACTTTTGGCGGTACACCAAAGACGAAGCCTAGGACGTTGCCTTGTCGGGCAAAATCTCCCAGAGCCACAGTGATAGCACCATTCTGGATGGTAGCGTCATTGTTGCCACCCCGCAGTTGTTCAGCCTTCGTATAACCGTACCAACCGCCAATCTGAAAGCGACTGCTGGGTTTGAAGTTAACTTGCACGCCATAGTTATCTGATGCGGTAGGTGATTGATCGAAGGGCCGATTAGCCAACAAACTGCCGACGCCGCCCATGAGGTTAACATCGCCTGCCCGATTGTATTTCCGGGTGTAAGTCAAGCCCAAGTCAAACGGTCTGCTAAAAAAGCCGATCTGACCCAGAGCGCTGAAAGAACCGTCGAAAACGCCCCTGCCGTCTGCGGGGTTGGGAGCATCGCCGTCGCCTGCGAGATAGCCCGCGGTAGCTCGGAAGCTTCCCAAGTTGAAACTCACACTTGCGCCTGCTCCCTGCGGGCCGCGGAATACGGCCGGGTTGCGAACTCCAAATCTGGAAAGTGAACCGTTACTCGTAGAGTTACCAAAGGTAGAAGCCTGGTCTGCAATTTCATCGAGGTCAAGTCCTTTAGGACCGACAAAGACTGTAGCTTTACCCATCGGGAACCGATAGTACAACTCGTCTAGTGTGAAATTGCTGTTCTCAGCTCCATCAAACCCTAGGCGAGCCATGTTAGTACCCGTAGCTGTTGCTGCTGAGTAGTTCGCGACGTTGAGGGCTTGCAAGCGAGTTCTGAGCAAGTCTCGACCGGTGAAGCTGGTGTTAAAGTTCAAGCGCACCCGGTAGCCGAGGTTGGTAGACGTTTTGTCGTCGTCAAGACCAACACCATCTCCGAAGGTGTCGCTGACGGCAAAAATGGCTTCTCCAGCCAATTTGGTGGTGGTGGAGAACTGGTTGGCTTCGAGTTCAGCGGTGCGGGCTTCTAGGCCGTCTACTCGTCCGCGCAGGGTAGCAAGTTCGGCTGCAAATTCTTCTTGCAGGCGTTGCAGGATAGCTAAGTCGTCTCGGGTAACTAAGTTACCTGTTGACCCAATTAGCTGGGTTATCTGGTCTAAGCAAGCGTTGACGCCGGCTGCAAATTCGTAGCGAGTCAGGGCGCGGTTGCCGCGGTAGGTACCGTCGGGATAACCAACGATACAACTGTAGCGTTCGACTAGGGATTGCAGGGCTTGGAATGCCCAATCTGTCGGTCGCACGTCGGAGAGCTGAGTGACTGATGTCACCTGGGACATGGTTCCGGACGGTTGGGCCGGCAGCGCTTGGGGAGCGACAGGGACGATGGGACCGCCCATTCCGGCGGGTACTGTCTGAGCAATTTCTACCTTAGTAGCTGGGGTAGTAACTGGGGTAGTAGCTGGGGTGCTGGCGACTGCTGGCACTTCAATTTTCCCAGGGGCGTCTGTGTGGCTGCTTTGAACTGCCAAATCTGATGCTTGGGGCGACGGTTCGGCTGTGCCTGCTGCTGCTAGGGGTTCAGCCGCTGCTGCAGCGCTGCCAGGAGCGATTGGGGCTCCTAAGTCGATGTCGCTCCCTGTTGTTTGCAGTGTTGTTTGCACTGCTGCTTCGCTGGTTTCTGGTTTGATTGAGGCGAGTTTTTCAGCGTCTGCTTCTTTAACGACCGGGGTTTGGGCCGCTTCGACGCTGCTGTTTAAAGCCAGGTTTTCTGGGGCAGCAGGGGCTGCTGCAACTGGTTCTGCAACTATGTCTCCAACTATTTCTGCAATTTTTGACTCAGATGACTGAGCTGTAGCTAGCTGGTTGGCTTCAGCGGTTGCGGTCACTTCTGCGGCGATCGCAGCGGTACTCATGACTGATGATAGCCCCAGAATTGCCGGGGATACTAGCAGTAAATTCCAAAAAGTTCTGTTCATTTTCCTCACACCTTCACACTCTATTCAACTCGACGAGCAGCAATTCCCAACTGCTAATTTTTGTGGTTGCTTGCCTGTTGACAATAAATGCCAAAATAGAACATATCCATAACTGTTGATTCACAGTAGGCGTGTCTACTTATGCTTGAACTTAGGGGGCTGAGCCCTTATACCGCCCAGGCATCAATTCAGGTCAAGCCCACATTACATTACAGTTGATTATACCATCACGTGCTAATTTCATCTCTCGATCGCCCGACTTGCTTGAGTTGCTCTGCGGGCGATCGACTACTGGTTCTATGGGCTCGACCACAATCTGCCTCTAACTGACAACTGCCCAGAGTCCTCGGTTACGCCAGACTTAACAGACAGTTATTAGGTAGGATTGTGGCTGCTTGTCGCATCCCTTATACAGCTTTATATCCTATAATGTCAAGCTTTTTAACCTAACTTTAAACCTCGCGACCCGGCAGGGGCTATTTTCCCGCCATGAGTGGGGAACTGAAACTTAAAGGCTGGTAGATAGACCCGATCTAAACCAAAGTTCAGGCTTGACCAATTTGGGTTTTTTGATGCCCGCTGCCGTCTGGACTTGCCAGGACGATTGCCTTTTTTGAGACTAACCGTCGGCGGGTTTAATTTCCCGCTATTTTAACACAACTTTTTTGTTGTTTGAGTACGACTGCAACTGGGTGGTGCTTGACCCGCTGTTGGCCCAGGGAAAGCTCACTTGCTTGAGAGACCAACTATGCCCAAGATTCCTAGCGGTTTTAACGATGTTTTTACCTACGGACGATCGCAGGAGTTTAGTGTTAAGCTGGCGAAAATGCAGAAGTCTAAAATAGAGCTGCTGTCAGAACAAAAAAACCAAACGCTGGGGGCGAGCAAGTTATACCATTTTCGATTAAAAAATGGGCAATAACTGATGACATAAACGTTTGGAGCTTGCCTGCAGTCGCATTATTTTGGGTAACTGGTATTAGTATAAAGAGTGAGGGTTTATGGAAGATTTTGGTATTATTATTGCCTGCTGCGACCAAGATTATCTGTTTGCTAAGGGTTGCTGTGCTAGCATCCGCTATTTCCTCGGAGATGTGCCGATTTGTCTGTTGATTGACGGTACGTTTTCTGTGAGTGCTTTGGAAAAGTCATATGGGGTGCGAGTTATCAACCGCACAACTGTTTCTGAAGAAGTTCTAAGAAAAAGAAGTTTTGGTTGGGGCAAAACTAAAATGATTGCTTTTTGGGAAAGTCCTTGGTCAAATTTTATGGTTTTGGATGCCGATACGATCGTCTGGGGCGATGTTCTCAAATTGGCTAACTTTCAAGACTTTGATTTTATTGTAGACAAGCCTTGTTACGATTACCCGGATGCTGATGTTTCGGAATTTTTCTTTGACATTCCAGGCGTTGAGAAGCATTTCCCGAATTTTCGTTGGTCGGAATCGCGATCGAACTATTTCTGCACAGGGACTTTCTTTGCTAAACGCGGCGTTTTTAGCTTGGAAGAATACGTGGAAATTTTAGATTTTACGGCGGCAAATCCGGGGATATTTAAGTACGGAGAAATGGGGTTTTTGAACTTTATGATTTTCCGGGCTGCACAAGAAAATCGACTGCGGGTGCAGAATGTGGATATGCAGTTGTTGGTGCCGGATTTTGACCAGGATTTGCTGAGAAAGCGGTTTCCAGTGGAAGAAAGCGGGCCTGGGGGCGATCGCACTGAGGCAACTGTGATTCACTGGTGCGGGCCGAAGCCAACTTTATCGAGTGGGAAAGTTTACTCGGAACCGATGAATTTTTGTCGCCGCAAGTGTGAGGAGGATGTTTGGAACCGCAGGGGTTTGGCTGCCGAGATGTCGCTGCAAGTTGAGGATTTACAGCGATCGATCTACGTGTATAAGAATAAGTTTAAGAAGAAGTTTCGGCAGTTGACCGGTAAGTAGATTCAGAGTTGCGCGCGGGCGAGAAACCGGGAATCTTCCTCGATTTCTCGCCCCCCAATCCAGATTTTTTAATCGTCTTTTGTCAACAGGCTTTTTTTAAACGCAGATGTCAGCCGATGAGCCGGGATGCACGCGGATTTTGGCTTACCCATCAAGGGGTAAAGTTGGCCCGGCTGGGGGCAAAACTTGGCGGTGAACGCTTACTTTGTGGCTTTCCCGCTGAGTTTGCATTTCGACTGCGATAGCCTCAAACTCGACTTCCATGCAGCCGTAGGGAATCTCTAACTCGACACTTGCTCGAACATTTCCCAAGCCGTTAGCTTTAAATTCGGTAATCCAGCGCGGCCCGTCAAGAATCAGGTAGGTTTGTCGATCGTACACCCAAACTTTCACATAAATCCGGGGCATTAATTCCGGCAGTTGCACTTGCACTTTTACAGCCTGGCCGGCGATAATTTCGGCGCGCGGCAATTCCAAAATCGGCATCGGTACTAACTCATCTTCTGGCAAAACGTAGGGAGTCGGGGGAGTGTCTTCTGCTGCAACAGTTCTGGTTTGTTGAGCAACTTGTTTCGGTTGCGGCGGTTCGTCAAAAACCACAAATTCTCTGGCTTCCGGGCTAGTGGATTTGGGGTCGGAAATTGTTTGGCTGGTTTCGGGTTGCTGCTGGGTTGCGCTGCTTTCTTCCACAACGGCAATAGCGTCGCTGCTATTTGCGGCGGCTGTTGGAGTTGGTGACAGGGTGGTTGCTTTGAGCCAGTCGGGGGATTCGCCGTTGCTGGCTAAGGAACTCAGTCGCGACCAAAATCGCCTTTCGACGTTTAAGGTTTGAAATGCCTGTTTTGTGGGTGCTGGCTGGGTTTCTGGGGCTTTTTTTTCTAATTCGACGTTGTTTTCTGGTTTTTGGTCGATCGCTCCGGTTTCCGCTGTTTGAGGGGGAGTTGGGATGTCTGAGGGTTTGGTTTGTGGGTCGCTCGATTCTGCGACCGTTCGAGGCGAATTGGAGATTTCCGACAGCAATTGCGATCGGCTGCTGTCGGGCAGTTTGTTACCAAATGCGGGCAGTTCTAGACCGCCTGCACTTGGAGTGTGACGCGAAGCCAGTAGGGGGGGTAAGGCTTCAGTAGTTGGGGCTTCGGCGGGGGAGGGAGGGTCTAAGGATTTTTCTACTAGCTTGAGAAAGGATATATTTTTGGCGCTTCCAGAAGGTTTTGAGGCTGTTGGGGAAGGTTCAGCTTGATGCTTTTCTTCGATGAAATTGTCTTTAATTTCCTGTAGAAGGTGCTCTAAACGAGCTGTAATTGTGAATAGTTTGGTGGCTAGGGTGACGCCGCCGCTGCTAAGAATTGCTTCTCCTAAAATGAGGCGACTTTTGCATTCGGTTGGGATGTAGGTGACGCAGGCAAAGATGCAGGGGGGAACTTGTTCTGGCATCGGCTGCTGGATTTCTGCGAGAATTTTTGAGGTTTGGGGGTCGCGGAGGTAAATTTGCAGTTGTGCTGAACCGATAAGTTGTTTGAGTTCTAGCGTTTCGGATTCGGGGATGAGACTTGCTGTTTTTCTGCTTTGTTGGGGGGGTTGGGGAATGTCGATTTTGCCGGAAATGATTAAGGGGCGACCGAGTTGGGTGACGAAGGTTTCTCGATCGAGGACGAGTTCGAGTTTGACGCCCGGTTTGGGTTTGGGGGTTTGGGGAATTGGGAATTGGTAAATTTTGGTTTGCTGCGGTGCTGAATCGGCTGCTGCGATTTGGGTTGGTGCGGCGCGATCGATCGGTGCTGCAATTTGTGGGGCTGCGCGATCGACCGATGCTGGAATTTGTGGGGCTGTGCGATCGACCGGTGCTGCGATTTGTGGGGCTGCGGGGGAAGCTGCGGGTTCGGTTTGGTCGATCGGCGGTAGGGGTTCGGAGGTTTCAGATTCTGCGGGCAATACTTCCAACTGAACGCCGTACTGCCAAGGTTTTAATGGTGTTGCTTTGGGATCTGGCAAGCAGGAGAGTTCCCACAGTCCGGGTTTGAGCCTGGTGTAGGGAATGATCACGACTAATCCTTCGGGGTTGGTGCGGGCCGATCGGCTTTGGACTTTCCGCTGCGCCCCTGAGTCGAAGGAGGTATGGGTAACGCGAATTTCGATGTCGGTGTTGGGGTGCTGAATGCGAGCCACAACACGGTATTTACCTTCTAGAATTTCCACGTCGGAGGTTTCTAGGGGCAACCAGGCGCGATCGCCTTCTTTTTGTAGCAAAAATTCTAATTTTTTCATTTTAGTTTCCCCTTGAAGGCTCCCGCTTGATTCGTCACAGCTTGGCAGCGGGCTGTTGAGCGACAGCTACAGGCATTGAATTACTTTATGTTTTATAGCCTATCATCACTCTCGGTCAAGAGGCCCACTTACCAAGGACTGCCGATAATGCTGAAAGCTGCCCAGTAGTAAGGATGGGATAAATCTTTGCTGTCGAGTTTCGAGATGGACGGGGGCAAGGGAGTTTCGCCCCGGGAACTTCGCAGTTGACCGCGTTCGATCGTCACTTTGCCTTCGATCGCACCAATTTGTGCTTGCCTGAGAGCTTCAGCTTTAATGATTGGAGGGTCTTGTGGCCTGCTGATTTTTAACTGCTGGTAAAACTCTGTCATCAGGGCGAGAGTCCCCGCATCGCTGACGTACCACAGGCTGGCGAGGGCTGATTTTGCTCCCGATTGCAGTGCTAAACCAGCAAATCCGAGTTCTGCTTCTTTGTCTCCCAAGGCGGTTCTACAGGCGCTTAATACTAACAGTTCAAGAGGGGGATTGTTCCATTTTAACTCTCTCATTTGATCTAGTCTAAGTTGCGTGTCCCAAAATTGAATGTAGGAGTTATTTGGGGTTCCGGGGCGGAATTCGGCGTGGGTGGCAAGGTGGATGATTCCGTATTTTTGTTGCAGTCGCTGGGATTGCAAGTTTACTATGGTGAAATCTTCGTTGAGAAAGGATTGACCGGGCCACTGTCGGGCGATCGCGCCCAATTCTAACGGCACTGCTGGCAGCGGTTCTTTGTTCGCCGTTTCTGCGAAATCTGATGCGCCCATTGCTAGAACTTGCACGTTTCTGAGGTCGGTGTAATTGCTGTCTGTTAGTTTGAATGCGGGAATGCGGGCCAGGCTGTATTTTTGGATCAGAAATTGCTGTCCGTCGTGCATTGCTGCTAGGGGTACGGTTCGCAAACCTTCGCCGACGCAGAACAGCAAGGTTTCAATTTTTGCTGTTTGCAAATCTGTTTCTAGGGGTGCAACTATCCATTTGTAGAGTTGTTGGGCTGGTTCTAGATAGGTGGTGGTATTGAGTTTTACGGGGTTGGTGATTTCGCTGCTGAATTCTTTGACTACTGAGAGCATTTTTTCTTGTTTGGCTTCCGGGACGCTGCGGTGAATAGGCGGGCGATCGGGCAATATTAAGATTAATTCTAGTTGGTCGGTGCGGGGGATAGCGTAAATTAAAGCAGGATTTTTCTTTGTTTGAACTGCTAGGCGAGAGAGAGTTTTTGATATTGCTTCGGCGGTTTTTGTACGGGTTCCAAAGTCTTGTTCAAAGTATGTTTGATAGTCTTCTTCCCAGCTTTCTTCGATTCTGGTTACGGCTTCGGTGAGGTTGCCCCGATCGAGTAAATTTCTCATTTCTTGCCCGTTAAGCCCGCCCTGACCTGTGTTTTGGGCAATTGTAGCGAGGTTCGCGGTACTCCAGAAGAAAAATATTGCTGTCAAACAGTAAAAAATAGCTTTTTTAATTTTTTTCTGAGTCGTGTGTTTTTGGCGTTGCTGCTGGGATTGGTAGTGCATGATTTTGGGGCGGTTAAGGGCGCCGTTGGCGGCAGCAGTTGGCAAAAGTTGGGATGTGGGTGGGAATTTTGACTGTGCTGGCGATCGCCGCACGATTATAGCATTCAAGACGAACCGCAAATATCTACCGTAGGGTGTGGACACCAGCACTAACTGAGTCCCCGCACCAAGAAATTCGCGATTTATGTAAAAGTTTGTAAATTATGCAGGGGTTTTGCATAAACAAGACTTACACAAAAACCCGGTTTCTTCAAATAAGTCCTGTTTTTTACCTAGCAGCCAGGTGCATTTAACTGAGATGTTACACCATTCTCAATAATTCTTTTACGAACAGACTTTCCGGCCTGTTCCACAAAAAATTGATCACTTGTGGAATGGGCCCCAGAGCCCGTTCTTAAGAATGGTGAAAGATGTGAGTTTAACCGACATTACCTCTACGGGCGTCTTTGACTTTTTGCGGCACATCCGCACTTCTCAAGTTGAATCGGGTTTGCTCTTGGTGTTGAATGAGGAATATCATGAACCGAGCGACCTTATATTGAGTGATTTCAGTAGATATATTCTCTGCATTTACTTGTTTTAAAATAGTTAAGTCTTTTCACGCCAACTTACTTAAACATCGACTGATTAATTGTTTACTCTCGGAGATATTTCCCGTTATTTCGTACAATTAGTCTAGACTGCCTTTTGCCTAAGATTTAGTCGGAAAATATCCTAGTTTTTTAGCATCATTCGCGGCGGTTGCCAAGAGTTGAGCAACATAAATAAAAACACTTAATTATTTAGAGGATTTTACGCTCTGGGGTCGATCGCTTTTTCCTTTTTGATTATTGGTTCTCTGCTAGATAAATAAAGTCTGCCTCCTTCCACTATACATTGTGTGCGATCGCACTTGACCGAAAGCATCCAGGATACAAACCCCCGGATTCATCCGTCCATAAATAAAAACCTGTATCCGATGAAACTTGCCCCCCGAATTTATCCGTGAAGTCAAGACTTCAATTCTTTAATCTAAAATCTAAAATCTCAAATCTCAAATCGATTGACACGGTGCGATCGCGATCGGACTGAGGAATGTGTCTTAGTATTTCTTCACACATCCTGCTTTCAGTCTATGATATATGCCTTATGGCGTATTTGTGTTTAAAGCCCGTTACCGCGTACCGCTGATGAGTCAATCAACCAATTCACCGCTATCCCAACCAGTTTCTCGACGCACCGCCCTCAAATTCCTCGGAGTTGGTGCCGCTGGCGGGCTGCTGGGCTACTCTCGATTTTCCAAGCCAGAGCCCACCATTTTTGTGCAAGATTCTCTTGACTTGCCGCGAATGCTGAATAAGCGCAAAACCGTTGCAGTTGTGGGGGCAGGCTTGGCCGGGCTCGCCTGTGCTTACGAACTCTCCCAGCGAGGTTTCGCCGTAACATTGCTCGAAAAATCGCCCCAACTCGGTGGCAAAATTGCTAGTTGGCCGATTCAAGTCGGGAACGAAACTTTTATGATGGAACACGGTTTCCACGGTTTTTTTCCGCAATACTACAACCTCAAAAGTGTGGTTGAAGAACTAGAAATTACTGATAACTTTGTATCTTTAGAATCCTACGCCGTTCTGTTTCGAGACGGCAAATACAAACCCGAAATTTTTCGTCCCAACCATTCAGCTTTTCCCTGGAATATAGTTGACTTGGGGATATCTTCTCCCAATCGGCTTAAGTGGGGAATCAATCTGACAAAACCCGCTCACTGGCAAGTATTTCGGGAAATCGGCGGTTTTCAGACTCAAAAAAGTTTTGAGAGACTAGACAATATATCCGTTGCCGACTGGGTAAAAGGTGAATTCCCGCGCGGACTTTATGACTTGTATTTTCTGCCTTTTGCAAAATCCAGCCTCAACGCTCCCGACGAATTGAGCGCAGGAGAATTAATGCAATTTTTCCACTTTTACTTTTTCGGAAATCCAGAGGGTTTGGCTTTCAACGGCACGCGGCAAGATATGGGCACGAGTTTGGTGCAGCCTATTGCCAGAGCCATTGAAAGCAAAGGCGGCAAAGTATTGACAGATGTCGCAGTCAGTCAGATTCGCTGGGAAAAGGGTCAGATTGATTCTTTGACTTACCAATCGGGAGACGTGCAAAGTAAAATACCTTTTTGGGTAAAGCGAAATGCACTGTTAACTGACAGCAACTCTACCGAATATTTCGGCGCTGGGGACAGCGTATTTGCCGCCGCGCCGTCGGGAAAAGAGGCAATTTCTCTGAGCTGCACTCACCAAGGTTGCACTGTTCAGAAACAGAATGACGGTCAATTTCACTGTCCTTGTCACGGGGCTGTTTTTGATGCCGAAGGACGAGTTGTCAGCGGGCCTGCTCAGCGGGATTTGCCTCGATTTAAGGTAGTCGATGAAAAAGCAGATGAAATACAGTTAGCAGCAGCGGTTAACCAATCGCAGCCTCCAAATTTGGGAGAAACAGTGAAGGCTGATTACTATGTTTTTGCGGCTGATGTTCCGGGGATGCAGCATTTGTTTAGTTTGGCTAGCGGTGAAGTGAATCCGCAAGTGTACAGCCGGATCGAGAGCTTGAAAATAGCCGATCCGTTTGCGGTGGGCCGTTTTTGGTTCGATCGCGAATTTCCCTGGGAACACAGCAATTTCAGTTCGCTTTCCGGCTACAAACTGACTGACAGCATTACGCTTTACCACCGAATTCAGGATCAGTTCATCGAGTGGAATCAGAAAACTGGCGGTAGTGTAGTGGAACTGCACGCTTATTGTTACAAGGAGAAGGAGTTTCCGAACCAAGAAGTTTTACTGGCTACTTTTGAGCAAGAATTGTACGAAATTGTACCGGAATTAAAAGAGGCAAATATGCTGCACCGGGAATTGGTAAATCAAAAGAATTTCTCTGGATACCCGCCCGGTAGCTATGCAGAACGACCAGAAACTTGCTGCGCTGTTCCCAATCTTTTGTTTGCGGGAGATTGGGTAAAAATGCCGTTTCCTTGCGGTTTAATGGAAAGGGCAGTGAGCAGCGGTTTGTTGGCAGCTAATGCTATTTTATATCAGGAGGGTTTGCAGAGGCGATCGCTCTTGACGGTGAATCCCGAAGGCGTGTTAAAAATCTAAGGTTTGCAGCGGGGGCGGGTTTGATAAATCGTCAATTATCGGCTGCTCTTCTCGGTGAAAACCGCCCCCAACCATACGATTTTAGATTTTAGATTTTACGCAATGAGAATGAGTGATTTAATAAGGGCTTGGAGGTTTCCTACAGTTATATTCTTTTGTTAAAATGAGTTATGGTTTGTGGGTCTGGTTTACCTGAAGAGAAAAGGCAGAGCTTGCGAACAAAAAAATATCTGCGTTGAGGGGGGTGGATATACGGTTAAAATATTATTGAATGAGTATAAAGCAATAATAGATGCTGAAGAGTAACTGCAAAATTCGCAATAAATCTGTAATGTTTGATGCTTTTGCAACAGAATACGATTTCGTCGCCACCTTGCAAAGCCAGAACGATTTCTTTACTAAAAATCTATCGACAAGCAAAGGTGCAGTATTAGATATTGGCTGCGGTTCGGGAATTCTTGCTTTTGAATTAGCCCAGCATTACGATAATGTAGTGGCCGTCGATTTATCAGCAAAAATGCTGGACATCGCCCGTCAAAAACGCTCAGCACCCAATATCGAATACATCCAAATGGATGCCAGTCAATTAGCACTCGATCGCAAATTTGATTTAATAGTTAGTGCTACTACTTTTCACCACTTGCCAAACCTCCCTGCCTCCCTCGCTGCCATTAAAAAATTGTTAAATCCGCACGGAAAAATCGTTTTTTTAGATAATATATCGGAAGTCGAAACACCTGCGACACTAGGCTACATATTAGGTGCGGCGAGAGATTTTAGACCCGACTGTTCCACCTACGGATTTCGCAATGCTTTAAGATTATTAAGATTTAGACTGTCGCCAAGTTGGTTGAAACATTTAGCTAGCGACAGGTACTTGTCAGAACGGAGATTTAGAAAAATTTACGGTCGTTGCTTTCCGGGCTGTTATTTTGTAAAATTGGGTTGTTTTATGGGCGTAATTTGGGAACATTTGTAATGCAAAACAACGCGATAAAATCGGTATCTGCAAGGGGAGAAAAAACTCACATCCGCGAGTTGGGCATTAATCTCGACCGGTGGTATGCAATCGCGCGCAGCACCGAGGTGCACACACAGCCTGTCGCTGCGAAAATCTGGAATCGGGCGATCGTACTTTTCCGCGACAGTGCAGGTAAAATCAACGCTTTAGAAGATAGATGTCCGCACCGACAAGTTAAACTCAGCCACGGCAAAGTTAAAGGCGATTTGATCGAATGTGCTTACCACGGATGGCGGTTAAATGCAAGGGGAGAATGCGCCGAAGTCGATTATTTAGCAGAAAATCAAAAGCTACCTAACTGCCAAATTTGCTCCTACCCAATCCAGGAAAAAAACGGTTTTATCTGGCTGTTTCCCGGCGACGAAACCCAAGCAAAAAAAATAGACTTATTGGAGTTGCCAGAGTGGGAACATCTAAATTATATTGCCACAGTTTCAATCATTGACTGTCAGGCACACTATTCATTTTTAATTGAAAACTTGATGGATATGTACCACGGACACTTGCACAATGATTGGCAAGCTTGGGCAAATCCAGTGTTAGATAATTTAGAAGAAAACGAACATCAAGTAACTGCTCGCTATCAGGCACAAAGTTATTACAAAATAGATAAAATCTGGTCCATTTCTCAGTTGTTTTTTAAATCTCTGCGCCGACTGCACCCGGAACCGCTAGAGGTGAGTTATGTTTACCCGCACTGGGTTTCAACTTTGGGGAGCGACTTTAAGATTTACTGCTTGGTTTGTCCGGTGAGCGAGACAGCAACTCGGGCTTATTTAATTCACTTTACCTCATTAAATGCGTTTTGGCGGCTGCACAAATTGCCTGTATGGTTTCGCAAGTTTATCAAAGATAGCTGTTTCGGTGCTGCTCAAAAATTATTAGATGGTTTGGTGCGGCAGGATGTGTTAATGATTGAAGAAGAACAGCAGGCTTTTTTGCAGAATTCAGAAAGAAAAAATTATGAATTAAATCGGGCTTTAACCAGCGTGCAAAAGTTGATGAGAAGTCAGGCGGAAAATGGATAATTCAGGATCAGATTGAAACCTGCACAGGCTAATATGTATATTTCACAAAAATCAGGGAAGTAGAACCGAGGGGAATTCGGCTAGTCCTGAAAGCAGAAATTGTATTTGTTGGATGCGCTAGGATTTAGACTAAAAGTTAGTTTAAAAGAAGATGAATTGGCGATCGGATAATAAAAGCAATCGCAATTCATCTACGTTAATCTGCCCCTATCTGCGCTCAAAAAATCTAAATTCCCCAGCACAAACCTTACTTTTTAGGCCGCTGCTGCTGGTAAACGCTGATAACTTTATCGGCATAAGTAGCAGTTGCCCCACTTTTACAAGCTGCGGAATTCCCTGTCATCCACCAGCAAGCGGCGCGGCGTACAGCGGTTAATTCATTGTTGCTGCTAGCTTTGTATTCGTCGCGCAGCAAATCGCCCACGATACAGGTAACAATTGATTTGGCTTTTGTGGCGTCAGCCTCAAATTGTTGCGGTGTTAAATCTTGTTTGGTACAGAATTTTGCCCAGCGGGAAATATTGTTCGGTAAAACTTGCCACTGACTGTACATTCCGTCATTTGCTGCTTGTGGCGGGGCGGCTTGTCGCAGCGCTTCTACGAGGGCGGAAACTTGCGCGTCGGTGACTGCTTGCGCTGTGGCTGGAAGTGATTGCAATCCGAGGCTAATTATCAGGCTGCCGAATAGTAGATTGGTTTTTGCGATCGATTTAAAATTCATTCACAATCCCCTGTTTGATTTAAACTTTTGTTTCCTCAAACAAGGTTTACTATTTTGTGGCTAGAATACCTCTGTCTTAAGTATGATTTGCTTGTTGAATGGACTGTCGATCGCACTTACGATAGAAATTGTTAATCTGTACGATAAAATCATAGAAGTACAACCCAGGGAAATTCGACGTTACGCTACAGCAGAGGGTAGAGTACCATTCGGCGAGTGGCTTGATTCGCTCCGCGATCGGAATGTTAGAGTTAGAATCAAATCTAGGCTTGACCGAAGTTGAGCAAGGTAATCTCGGAGATTTCAAGTCAGTGGGACAAGGAGTTTTTGAACTCAGAATTAATTATGGCCCGGGCTACCGCCTCTACTTCGGACAAGTCGGCTTGACAATTGTGGTAATCCTCATAGCTGGGGATAAAAGCACCCAAGAACAGGACATTCGAGAAGCTATAGAATACTGGACAGATTATGAAAAACGTGAAAATGCCTACGAGTGACAGCTATCGCGAGTACCTAATTGAATCTCTCAGAGAGGCTGAAGAAGCTGCTGGTTTTATCGGGGCTATCTTGGAAGAAAAAGACCCTGAACCCGCACTTTTGAGAAATGCCATCAGAAAGGTAATTGAGGCTCGAATCAGGATGAATGCTCTTTCTGATTCAGCAAAAGAACATCACGAAAAACTCGATAAAATGCTGACTGAAAGCGGCGGTTCGGAAATTTACAGTTTGGTAGAATTGCTCGAAGCGTTAGGATTTAAACTAGAAATTGCTGTTGCAGATATTGATTTACCCCCTGACTCGAAATCAACGGATTTTGGGGAATCACAATTCTCGCCCGAACCAGTAGTAATTAATCCCAGTTAATGAGTAAATCGCGCCCTCACCCTTCCCTCACAAAATCAAACAATCTGTGAGCCATTTCTAGCTTGCTGCAAGATGCTATTCCTACTTGCTTGCCGGCGGCATTAATTAATATTGCTTGATTGGTATTGCTGCCGAAACCTGCACCTATTCGATCGATCGGGTTTGCGGCAATTACATCCAGTTTCTTCGCCCGCAATTTCTCCAAAGCTGGCTTGACAATATCCCCAGTTTGTGCTGCAAAGCCGATTAATTTTTGGTGCGGCTGTTTCAATTTTCCCAACTCTGCCACAATATCCGCTACCGGTGCCAAAGGCAAACAATTCGGGAGCGATCGCTTCGGCAATTTCTCACTACTGTACTCGGCAGGTTTCACATCCGCTACCGCCGCCGCCATCACCGTCAAATCCGCCTCGTGAAAGCATTGCAGCATCGCCTGCCGCATTTCTTCTGCACTCGCAACTGCGATCGCCCGCACACCTGACAGCGGCAATTCGCCAGTTATACTGTGTACCAGCGTCACTGTCGCGCCGCGGTGCCCTGCAGCTTGCGCCAAAGCTATACCCATTTTGCCGCTGGAAGGATTGCCGATAAACCGCACCGGATCGAGGTGTTCCCGCGTTCCTCCCGCACTGATCAACACCCTAATGCCCGCTAAATCTCGATCGCCCTTCGCGTACAACAGCGATTCAATATGAGGCAAAATCTCATAAGGTTCTGCCATGCGGCCCACACCCGCGCGATCGCACGCCAGCATACCCGCCCCCGGATTCGCAGCATGATAGCGCCGATAACTCAATATTTCCCGCCAATTCCGCTGCACCGCCGGCTGTTCCCACATATCCGTATTCATCGCCGGTGCCAGCAAAATAGGGCAAGTAGAAGCTAAGACAGTATTAGTTAACAAATTATCAGCAAAACCCCCCGCCAACTTAGCCAAAGTATTAGCTGTCAGGGGAGCAATCACAAAAACTTCCGCCCATTCTCCCAATTGAATATGCAGGGGGCGGCCGTGACTTGGTTGCCAAAAATCTTTGTCCGTAAAAGCAGGATGGCGGCACAGAGTAGCAAAAGTCAAAGGCGTTACAAACTCCCCGGCCGCATCAGTAAGAATAACTTTAACTTCCGCTCCAGCTTTCGCTAAAGTGGAAACTACTTCGCAAACTTTGTAAGCCGCAATCCCGCCACTAACCCCGATTAAAATTCGTCTGCCTTTCATGTCATACCATTTTAGATTTTAGATTTTAGATTTTAAATGGGGAATGACTGATTAATACCAGGGTTGAGAGCTGGCCTACATTCACATTCTTTTTTGAAACGGGTGTCATTTTTTCATAAAAAAGAATCAAGAAAGAAATTAAGATAAAAACAGACTAAAATCCCTCACTCATCTGTTTAATCTGCAACAAAATATGCTGCTAACTTCTTTCTCAATTCCGTCGAAATTTTTGAGCTAGATTTTTCAGTCTATGCTTCGTCGTAGGCTTCCATATCCAGAAGGTGGAGATAAGGTTCAACTAGCTCCGGCCGCTGAAAGGCAAGCGATCGCAACAAATGCCAATCATTCAATCCCTCAAAAGGATCTGTATAATCGTCAACTTCCAAACGGACAGCCAATTCTGCCACGTCCTGAGAAGTAAGTACAGCAATATCGCGCGATGCTTTGGTTAAAGTTTTCATTTTTTTCCCCTGCCCGAGACTTCCGCCATACTATATACTAAACCTTTAATCAGATTTCGACACAGTTTCTACAACAAAACTTCGCATTATCTCTATAACTTCCGGCAGAATCTCGTGTCCCATGTTAAATTCTTGATACTGCACCGCAGCTCCCCAAGCCGTCAAACTCTCGCGCGATCGCACAGCAGCACTAACAGGCACAATAGTATCTTGAGTACCGTGCACGATTAAAACAGGTGGCAAAGCACTCCCAGCAACTGGCGAAATCGGGTGTAAATAACCGCTCAGACAAATTAAACCGGCTACGGGCAAAGTCAATCCTACATCTAGAGTCATCGCTCCGCCTTGAGAAAAGCCACCTAAAATCGTGCGAGACAAAGGCACGCCCGTGCTGCTTTCCAAAGACAGCAAAAATTCCCTCAGCAATTGCCGGCTTTCTACCAATCCCTGAGCGTCTTTGCTTTGAAGGTTATACCACGCTTTGCCACTGCTTACTTGCGGATGGGGAAAGGGGGCATCGGGAAACACAAACTGATAATCCGGCAAATTGAAAGCCGGTGCTAAGGGAGTCAAATCCCGAGCATTAGCACCCCATCCATGCAAAGCGACAATTAAAGCGACAGGTTTGCGATCGGTTGTGGGCGGAATGCTAATAGATTGTAAAGACATCGTAGTTAATAATTGGTAATCTGGCCTTGCTACAATTATAAATTGTCACGACGGGTAAAACCCCAGATATTTGTTTTCGGCAATATTCCGCTGAAAATTAGCACGCGCTTGCCAATAACTATAACTGTTGACTGTTGACTGTTGACTGTTGACTGTTAACTGTTGAAAGGAGAGTGCGAAATCCGAAACCTTCCCAATTCTAGTGCGGATACTTCACCTTTTCTAAACAGGAATTAGGGAGCATCTCATATTTGTAAAAACACTTCTTCTGGCTCCTTCCGTCTTGCTATTTCCTATTTCCTCCTGCCTCGAAACTCTAATTTCTAGCTTGGCTGCAAAAGTGATATCGTTTCCGGTTGCATCGGAATAATAAAATCGAGTCAACAGTTAACACTCAACCATTGAGTTTTTCCACCCCTCCTTCTACAGTCAACAGTCAACAGTCAACAATCACGGACGGTGAAACCGGAATTGATATGAGATGCTCTCAGTAAGACTCAGCTAGAAGCGAGATTTCTCCCGCTAATTCCAAGTGGCACCTACCGCAGGCGAAACCTTAGAAACAGATTGCTTAGACTGTTGTCGCACAGGCACCTCAATCCAAAATTCAGTTCCCTCTCCCGGAGCCGATAGACACCTGAGCGAACCTTGATGTTTGTCCACTATTTGATAGCCGATCGACAATCCCAAGCCAGTACCTTTGCCTACAGGTTTGGTAGTAAAAAACGGATCGAACAAACATTTTTTTACATTGTCCGTCATGCCCGCTCCATTGTCAGCAATTCGCACGCATACACAATTAGAACTTAAAAGTTCAGTACGAATCCGAATCCTAGGTAAAAAAGCCGCATCATAGGAATTTTTACCATTTGGTAAAATGTGACTCCTTTCTTCATGTAAAACATCAATGGCATTGCTCAAAATATTCATAAATACCTGATTCAATTGTCCCGGCCAGCACTCCACTAAGGGCAAATTTCCGTATTCTGTGATGACTTGAATGCCCGGAAAACCAGGTTGGGGTTTCAGCCGACTATCCAAAATCATCAAGGTGCTGTCAATGCCTTGGTGAATGTCAACAGACTTCATTTCAGCTTCATCCAAGCGCGAAAAATTCCGCAGAGAAAGGACGATTTGGCGGATGCGTTCAGCTCCCATATTCATAGATTTTAGGATTTTAGGCAAGTCTTCACTGATAAACTCCAAATCGATCTCTTTTAGTTTGGCTTGCACTTCTGGTGTTGGGTTTGGATATTGCTGCTGGTATATTTCCACAAGTTCCAGCAAGCTTCGAGTATATTCGCCTGTATGGATCAGGTTGCCAGAGATGAAGTTGACAGGATTGTTAATTTCGTGGGCAACTCCAGCCACCAATTGCCCCAAGCTGGACATTTTTTCAGTTTGGATGAGTTGAAATTGAGTTTCCTGCAAATTTTTTAGTGCCGTTTCTAGTTCAGCGGTGCGCTGTTTTAGTTGAATTGTGCGATCGTACACTTGCTGTTCTACTTTTGCAGTACGTTCTAGAGACATCAACAGGTAAATCGTCAAGCTGCCAGTCATCAATAGCCCGATCGCGCCAATTGCCAGGGAACCCTGATGCGTCCTCAGACTGTTGTACCCCTTTCCGGGCAAAACTAGCAGCCTCCACTGGCGGTCTGCTACGTTAAATAAGCGAGTGCAAGCACTAGGATTTTGACAGATTTTTCCCCGCAAATTAGCTAACTCTGGCTTTTCGTATTTTGGGTTATCTATCAACTGCTTAGATTGTGAGTCGTAGCGCACCAGAAAGCGTTCTTTCTCTATAGCAGAGTTGTCATAGAGGTAAAAATTAATGTTGTCTAAATTTAGCGATTCTAAAGAAGAATCGACCATACTGGTGATCTGAAACAGACCCGCAATAACTCCCCTTATGTTTTGGCTGCCCTTGACCGAGTTATCGGGAGAATTTGTGGTCTGGGGTACTGGTAGAAATACTTGCAATCCCGGTTGATTGTTGCTGACTAATCTAATCCGCGCGGAAGCAGCTATTTTCCCGGTATTCACCGATTTCTCTAAAGCGGCTTTGCGATCTGGGCTGGAGGCAACATCAAAACCGATCACTTTGTTATCTTCTTCTAGTGCTTCTCTGTAAATAATTGGAAAGTATTCCGATCGCACTTTTACTTTAACCGGCTTTTTGTTAGGAGTTCGCTCGTAAATTTGAAATGCCGGAAAACCTTGGGCTCTAATTGTCCGTTCGTAAGCGGCTTTTTGAGCAGCCGGCACGCGCCGAATCCAGTTAACAGAATGTATAGCAGTATTTCGGGCAAGTGCAGGTTGAGCGAATTGCTTAAAATCTTCTCTGGTAACTTCAGTAGATGCCCTGTAGAATCCTTCAAGTGAGTACAGAACTTCTAAATTTTTATTGATGCTTTGCTGCAATGTCACATTCAGGCGATCGGCTTGCTGATGAAATTCCGCTTGCATTCGTTGGTTTTCCGAATGCCACACGACGGCTGCGGCTGCCAATGACAAACTCGTACCGGTGCAAATAGTCAAGGCTGCTGGAATGTAACGACGATGCGACAGTAAACTTTCGGTCAGCGAATTAAACCAATTGCTCGAAAAATTCATATTTCCACACCTTCTGCTACCGAAGTGCAATTTTTTAAAGACTTGTAAAATTCCTTGATAGCACGAAGGACAGCGCAGAAACGAGATTGTCTAAAAACTTATGATCGCAGGAATAGAATTTCGCCTGAGAAACCCACTTTATACAAAAATTTTGGTGTGGTAACGAGAAACTGGGGAAGAAACCGGCTATTTATGAATAGTGCATCCACGACTGAGGAATGGAAACCAATTGTAACTAAGTGTAACGAAGCCAGTTCCCATCTGGGTGATCCCAAGTTCCTGCCCCGGAAGAACCTGGGAACGACAAAAAACCTTAATCTGGTGGCGCGGGTACTCAATACCCGCCCCACAAAGCCAACTTAAATTTGGAACAGCTTACAAAACAGTCCCTATTTCCTTCAAATAAACCCGTGTAAACGGTTCATCATCCCCCAGAGTATACTGTTCGATCAATCCCTGGCGGCGAATAGAAATACTACTTCCTTCCCTCACCACCACAGTATCGTCATCAGTGCTTTCTCTGACCAACATCATCTCAGTTTCTCCCGGATTGTCCAGCACCACCATATTGCTGCCCCGATAAAACATTCCCTCAGCTTCCAAAATATCTTCTGGATATTCAGCAATTAACAAATCGAGCTTGGGATTCCGCAGCAAACTTTGCAAGTTCAGATGGTAATTCTTATTCAAAACTTTTTGAGAACGGTTAACAAAAAGTCCACCGCGACAAACAGCACCGATTGTCCAATCGGGATGCTGCAACAGAATATGGTCGATAGTTTCTTGTAGGTCGTGGATCGAGATTCTGTTGAAAGTAATAATCGGGATTCGGGCAGATTTTCCGGAGTCAAAGAAAGTTTCGATAATATGGGAAGGCACATCAACCCCTTCGCCGACAGCGGGGTTTAGGTGCATAAAAATTCCCGGCGCGGCATTGATCTCGATAATCCCAAAATTGCCGGTTTTCCAAGATTGGGCGAGAGTTTCTGTTATCACATCAATCCCCAAACAAGTTAACCGAAAATGTAGGGCGATATCTTGAGCCAAAACAATGTTATCCGGGTGAATAGTGCGGGTAGCGTCGATGCTGACGCCGCCTGCGGAAAGATTAGCGACTTTGCGTAGATACACAGTGCGATCGCGCTCTAGCACACTATCCAATGACAGCCCTTGTTCTTCCAGATACATTTCCATCGCTTCGTCGGACTGAATTTTGCTCATCGCCGAAGTTGGCGTATCCAAACGTTCTGGTTTGCGGTTTTCACGGCGGATCAATTCGCGAATTGTTGAGTCGCCATCACCTGTTACCCAAGCCGGCCGGCGTTCAGTTGCAGACACAAACTTGCCGTCAACGCACAGCAGCCTAAAATCCGATCCTTTGATGCTGTTTTCCACAATTACTCGCACCGGGTCGGTTTCGGGAATTGCCTTAACTGCTCTTTTAAAAGCTGCCTGCAATTCCTCACCATCTCGGACATCTGCTGTTACGCCAATTCCTTTATGACCGACTACTGGTTTGATAGCAACAGGGTAGCCAATTTCTCTAGCAACTGCCAGAGCTCCGTTTTCTGTGGAGACGATATCGCCTTTGGGAACAGGGAATCCTAATGTAGCGAGAAAAGCTTTACAATCGTCTTTGCGCGTGGTAAAATCTGAGTCTAAGTGGCTGTCAGAATCAAAAGTAGTTGCAGAGCCGCGAACAAGTTTTTTGCCGTACCCATATTGCATTAGTCCCTCATCCCACAAATAAAATGCGGGAATGCCTTTTTGGGATGCCGATCGCATTAACGAATAAACTGTCGGCCCTCCGTAGACTGACTGCCGGAACATATTTTGCAGCGCGCCCATTTGTGCTTCCAAGGGAAAGTCTTGATTTTGATTGATGGCTTCAAACCAATCCCAAACTGCGTAAACTACGGCTCTGGCGGTGCGGGCGTGAAGTGCTTCTATGCTGATTCTGTTAAAGTGAGAAAATGGCTTGACGTTCCAGTGTTGGAAGTGCAAACCCATGTCGAGTTTTGCTACTTCTGAGGCGGTACGGCCGAACAGTTGGGCATGGTTCGAGAAAGTTTCGTGCAGCAGTTGCGGGTAGCGATCGCTAATAATTTCCTGGTAATGTGCGATCGGCAAAGGTTCGCTCGCGCCCGTCACTGCGAAATCAAAAACTAAAGCCGCAGTGTCTAAATAAGGGTTTGGCCCCATATAGTGTTTGAAGTTGAAAACATCAAAAATATCGGTTTTTCGAGCATTGACGCGGGCTATTTCGGTACTTTTTTCTTGCAGCATTTTCTAACCTCCTTTGAGCTAATTTTTTACGGTAACTTTATAGTCGGTGCATGGGGTACTACCTGCGGGCATAGATATTCCAGCACTCAGACAAATACTCCGACCACTTCTGCCTTCAGTATTGCCAGAGAGGGGGAGTGGGAGAGTAGGGGAGATGGGGAAGAGGGGGAGAGGGTGAGAGTGGGAAAATATTCCTTCTTCCTTCAATATCTGACTAAGTATTGATGAGTAAGTATTGATAACTAAGCACTTATGACTAATGACTACTTCCTTCCCCCCTCCCCAAAAAAGCTATAACTTTTGAGAGGTACACTCTGTACTTATAATTGTTTATGACAGTGAAAGAAAATTTAAGAGGCAGCAAATTATGAAGATCGCACAAACTGCTCTCAGGGACAAAGTTCACCAATTAGCTGAGGAAGCATTTCACCGGAAGCTAATTTCTGGCTACGGCGATGGTCAAAACAGCAACGAATATCAGATTGTCTGGAACGGCAAACCCAGACACCTACCTTTAGAACGGGCGAGTACCATATTGAGCAATCTGATCGAGCGATCGCACTAAGGGGCGATCGGACCAATTGAAGACTTACGCTCATCAACCCGATTTCTACGAGCAATCAGAGGAGGATTAGCGAAGAATCGGAGCGGAAACCGGATTGATCACCGCGCGCGCGTCAACCCTGTACTTTAAGCTCATTTCTTGACCCCTCCTATCTCCTGTTAGGGGGGGTAAGTTTGTTTTGTCGATCGTCTAGGATGAGCTAAATAGATAGTCCTAGACGCAGAAACCGGTTTTTTTTACCAGTCCCGGACGCAAAAGCTTTCTCAAAAACCGGGGTTTCTCAGTTCAGGTTTTCCGTTCACACGCAGAATTTTCGTTTCTATTTCGGGTTTCTTTAGCCTAATACCTCTAGGACTATTGAACAAAAACATCGTTACAGCCACGAGCAAGAGTAAACACCCATATCACCCTTGCTGTGTGCGTCCTGGAGGGGTAGCAGTCTGAGATTTTTTTGTATTTATATATACCTTTTGGCAGTTTTCGGAAAAAGGAATTTTGTGTTTTAGTGAAATTTAATAAATTAAAAGTGGAGATAATATGGCGAGCAACGAAGTTCAGGGGAAGTTGCTAATTATTGGTGGCGCGGAAGACAAAGAGGGGGACTGCAAAATTCTGCGGGAATTCTTGCGGTGCGCCGGAGGCACTAAAGCTCATATTGTTGTCATGACGGCTGCCACAAGCCTGCCGGGAGAAGTAGGAGATAATTATATCCGAGTGTTTGAGCGACTCGGCGCTGAAGATGTGCGAGTTGTTGACACCCAGAGAGCCGAAGATGCCGACAATCCAGATTATTTAGAAGCGATCGAACAAGCCACGGGCATATTCTTTACCGGCGGAGATCAAGCGCGGATTATTAGCTGCTTGAAAGACACAAAACTCGACGCAGCTATGCACAAACGCTACTCTGAAGGGATTATCATTGGCGGCACCAGTGCCGGCGCGGCAATGATGCCAGACATGATGATTATTGAAGGAGACTCAGAGACAAATCCCCGCGTTGATGTGGTAGCAATGGGTCCGGGAATGGGTTTCCTTCCGGGAGTTGTCATCGACCAGCATTTCGCCCAGCGAGGTCGTCTGGGACGCTTAGTTTCGGCACTTTTGCTGCAACCTGCCGTTTTGGGATTTGGTATTGACGAAAATACAGCTATTTTAGTCAGCGGTGACGAGTTGGAAGTCATTGGGGAAAGCGCTGTAACTGTCATCGACGAGTCAGAAAAACTCCACGACAATCTAGAGGGATTGTTGAAGGATGAGGCTTTGGCGATTTGCGGGGCCAAGTTGCACATCCTCCCCCACGGATACCGGTTTAACTTGAAAACTCGCCAGCCGGTGCTCCATAACGTAGCCACTACAGCCGAGAGAGAAACGGCGATCGCCTAATTTACTTGCAACTGGCAAACCTCTTAAAATTATGTAGGGTGAGCAATGTACACCTTACCCCTTCTACCAACGAGGATGGTTGAAAGCCCAGTTGCTGTCTCCAGAACTAATAAAAAGAAGAGGATTTTACCTCTTCTTTTATTGCTGCGGTTTCTGATTTTTTAAGCACTTTTCTGTTCGCCAAAACTCGACTGCTGCCCTTCTTCAGTCGATATTAAATTCCACCCTTGAACTCTCAGCTTCTGAAATGTTGCCCATCCCTTAGAACCGCCCGGTTCCCGGTAGTCGGATACAGCAAACTGCGGAAAAGCTGTATAAGGCCGCCACGGCTGACGGGCATCGGTACGCAAGTGCAATATCTTTTCTCCATTGCCTCCGAGTCTGGGCAACCAACACATTTGTTTTAGCATTTTTAACACTCCAGAGTTTTACAGTAACGGTAATTAGCCAACATCCCACATTAAACTTTTAGAGCCTTAGAGCCACTGCTCGGAATATCTAACGGGTAACAGGGACGAATGAGATTTTCACCAATTACCAATTACTGAGGTAGCAGCAGTCATTAAAGCTGATGAAAGGTTCTACAAAGTTTGCCGGTCAAAAACTATAAAACAAGTGCTGCCAAGACATAAGCAAAAATAATCATTGCTATTCTCGGCTCAAACTTGGCTTAAAGTCCCAGGAAAACCAGTTGAATAAAGGATTCATTTTTATGGTTTCCCTTGGCTTATAATTACACGCCGATCATCGCTCTTTCCGCATAAAATGACATCTTTCTACGGTATTACCCCTGTCGGCTAAAAAATGTTTCTTTAGTTACAAATGTTAAATATTGACCACGATTTATCTAGTTATCAAAAGTTAAATTACTTTTCATACAATACTTCGGACAGTTTTTGATAGCCCACCCTAGAATAAGGGTTTCAAGGCTCCAAGGCAAGTTCGCTACCAACGGAAAATCTAGGGTTTCAGACTACTAACTAAAAACAGTCCTGACTATTTTTCATAAACAGCGCTTAATAATTTTTAGTTACTTTAACTACATTTTTGATTAAAATCAGGTTTCCGCGTACCTAGGGGGGCACCTTACTCGATCGCTAGGGTTGGCACTACTAAATCCTCCGGGTGCGCCCCCAAGCAGGTTACAACATAAGAGTTACAGGTTTAGCTCTTAAGAACGATGGCGACAGATTTGCAAAATTGTAAAAATCAATACTAATGACACTTATAAGTTCTGCAAGCAAGGTATTCATGGCCGCTGCAATTGAATTCAAACTCTTCGCTCCCAACAACAAAGCAGCTACACTGCTCGGCTCCTTTTCCCAATGGGCAGAAATTCCCTTAGAAAAAGATGACAAAGGTTATTTCCGCACTAACATTAAGTTACAAGACGGTATTTATCAATACAAATTCCGAGTTCAGTCGCAAAGTCCATGTTTTGAACCGGATGAATGGGTAGAAGTCAATGACCCCTACGCGACTGAAATTGACCGCACTACTGATACAAGTACAGTTCGCATCAAAGCCGGCGCGCGAATTATTGATACCTATGTTTGGCAGCACGACGACAAAGAACTCCCCCATAATGAAGAATTAGTCGTTTACGAAATGCACGTTGCTGATTTTTCCGAGTCCGATGGTTCCGATAGTTGCAGTAAATTCCAGCAGGTGAAGGAGAAATTAGATTATCTCTGCGATTTGGGGATAAATGCGATCGAACTAATGCCAGTTAATGAATATCCGGGCGATTATAGCTGGGGCTACAAAGTCCGCGATTTCTTTGCCGTAGAGTCTAGTTACGGCACAACCGCAGATTTGAAGCAATTGATTGACGAGTGCCACGGACGGGGCATTCGGGTGATTCTGGACGGGATTTACAACCACTGCGATGAAGAATGTCCCTTATTGCTAATCGATCGCAATTATTGGTACTACGGTGACAAACACTATCCCGAAGATCCGGCTAACTACTGGGGCCCGGAGTTTAACTACGAAAATTTCGACCCCAAACTTGGCATTCGTCCTGCTTGGAAATTCATCGGCGATGTCGTTAATTTCTGGATTCAAGAATATCATCTCGACGGCATTCGCTACGATGCTGTGCGGCAGTTGGACAATCGAGATTTCCTACACTGGATAACTCGCGAAGCGAAAAAAAGCGCCGGCGACAAGCCATTTTACAACATAGCAGAACACATTCCCGAACTTCCCGAACTCGTCGCTGCAGACGGGCCGATGGACGGGTGCTGGCACGAAAGTTTTCGCATTTTTGCCATAGAAAATCTCGCGGGGAATACTTTTGATATCGAAAAGCTCAAGCAAGTTCTCGAACCCAAACAACAAGGCTATCAAAACACAACTAATGCGATCAATTATTTAGCCAGTCACGACCGCGACCACTTGCTGGCCGAAGCCAGCTTTCGCGATATCGACCCAGAAGCGGCTTTTAAACGCGCTAAATTGGGAGCGGTTTTGTTAGTCACAGCAGTAGGAATACCGATGCTGTGGATGGGCGAAGAGTTTGGACAATCTACTCGGCAAACTCCCAACCAGCCGAATAAACTGCAATGGTCTTTGTTGAAAAATCAGCCAAATCATGAGTTGTGGGAATACTACAAACAGGTGATTCGGCTGCGGGAAAAAGTTCCGGCACTTTATACCGAAAATATTGAATTCATCCACGAAAATCCCGAAGCCAAAGTGCTGGCTTACTATCGCTGGAGTGATGAGGGAACGCGAGCAGTAGTTGTCGCTAATTTTTCGGATACTTATCTATCTGGTTACTGCATTCCTAAGTTTCCGGCGGCAGGAACTTGGCACGAGTGGATGTACAACAAAATTGTAGAAGTTGGGGAAGAAGGGTTTAAGTTTGATTTGCCGGAATGGTCAGCGCAAGTATTTGTTTGAGAGCGGGAGAATTATGTCTCCAGGCAGATGAACGGCCCAGTTGTACAACAGTAAATTGTATTTAAGACGGGCGCACCAAACTCAACAAACTGGGTTTTTCTACCTAGGTGGATGGCTGTAACGATACTTTTTTGTAAAAAAAATCGGTTTCTGCATCCAAGAGTGCGATCGTAATTCCTGGTATTGAGAATAACAATTACAGGGCGACTTGCCAAACGTGAATTAACACGTCAATTAACACGTCAATTAACACAAACTTTGTCGGAGGACAAATTCTATGGGTTGGTTAAAAAGATTGTTTGGTTTAGAAAAACTAGAAAATCAAGAAACTGTTGACGCTCCTGCTTACCAAGCACCTGTAGCTGAAGCTCAAGCTCAAGCGGCAGCGAGCGCTCAGACAATCCCGCCGGAACGCATGGGCTTGAACGGAGAATACGATCAAAGCGGCTTAGCTAAACGGGTGGCTCAGGCTTTCGATGCAAATCCAGATGTTGCGGATATTGAGACTGTTTATGTGGCTCAACATGGCACTACGGTGGTTCTCAAAGGTACAGTTCCCAGTCAGGAAATTGTCAGCAGGTTGGTGACAATTGCTAAAGGTGTTAAGGGTGCAACTGGGGTGGAAACCGATCAAGTTTCTGTCGGCTAACGCGACGGTTATTTCTAATAGTTAGCAGTTAGCAGTTAACTGTTAACTGTTAACTGCTAACAGTTTTTTTTTATCTCTTATGGCTTAACTAAAAAATATGACAGGGGAAACCTTAGAACCTACTCGGGGGAAATTAGAACGGACTCTTTCGCAGGGAATTCAAGCTTTGTACCGCTCTCAACTCGGACACTCCACGAGTCAGGCGCTCTGCAATCTTTTGGATAACAAATTGATAATAGTTGTTGAAAATGGGCTTACTCAACCCGAAAAACTGCTGGCTCAGAACGGTCACCAAGATTTGGCGTTGCAAGTGCGGACACAATTAGAATCACTTCTGGAATTGCAACTGAAAGAATTAATCCAAAAGGTTTTGGGCGTGGGAGTCACTGATTTGCTCCGCGATGCGACCTTGGAGACCGGCCGCACTGGAACGATCGCAATTTTGGACTCTGCACCTCAAGTTCGTGATTCTAATTATAAATCTAAAACTCAACCAAAACCAGTTGACAGTTGAGGTGCTGGCGGATAACTGTTTCTAAATCTTTGATGTTAAAAGGTTTGGAAAGGTATTCCACGCAGCCTGCTTCGAGAATTCGAGCGCGGTCTTCTGGTTTTGCTAGTGCTGTGACCGCAACAATCGGAATATGTCTGATCTGTGGGTTTTGTTGGACGCGCTTTACTACTTCCATACCGTCTATATCCGGCAGGCAAATGTCGAGTACGATTAGGTCTGGATGTCGATCGACTGCTGCTGAAAGAGCTGCGTACCCGTCAACTGCTCCCACGCACTCACAGCCCAATAAATCGAGTATTTGTGTCAGCAGCTCTAAGTTGTCATGATTGTCGTCTACCGCCAACACTAAAGGACGCTGCTCAACCGGGGGTTGACCGTTCGTGAAAGACGAGGATTCCAATTTATTGTTCCAATGAGGGTAGTTCATAAATGCCGAGCGAAACGATCAAAAAAGTTGTCTCCGAGGCATTCTTCAAGTGGCGCTGCGGCACTTGAAACAGATTGGCTCGTATTTGTAGTTCTCCAATGACCAGTTTTTGGTCTAACCCGATACAATATTGCTACAAGCTGCAGGCAAAACGACTGCAGTTGATTAACCGCATAGCATCTGCTTAATTCTACCTCTCCCAGCACCAATTACCCACTGAGGTACTCTTCGTGCGTCAGCCTTGGTAAAAATACGTAATAAATACGCAATAAATACGAAAAATGTTACCAATAAAGCATCCTCGCTTAATAACATTCAATAGCGGCGACAGCTTTTTAGGATATTAACCACATTAGACATGGGTTCCCCTACATGGATCTACCTAAAGGAAGATTCTAAACGATACTTAATTTTAATAACTTCCACCTGCTGAGAGATACTTAATTACTCTACTTTAGACTTCAATATTTTTAAGTAGTAATCATCACAATTTAAGCCAGTAAAAAAAATCAGTTTTTACATGAGCTTGACCGGATATTAACCTAGGAGGTTTTAATGACAATTCCACTCAGAGACGACCTAACTTACATTTTGCTCAAAAAGATTGGCACTGACAACGGCAGGGGAGAGTCGGAAATTAGGAACGCAGCGGAAGAATATGTCGGTCACAAGGTGGCAGAAGCGGAATTGCTCGGTCATTTGGACTACCTCAACCAAAGGGAATTTATCAAAGCTCAGTTTAGTGGCGATCCTTATGGAGGAGCTGAGTTATTGCCGCCTTTAGTGGCATTTCAAGAAGCCGAGTTAACAGAAAAAGGCCGCAAACTGTTACACAAAATGGAGACGAATCCTCCTACGTCGCTCCACCAGGAAGGATCTGCAGTTCCTATCGCTTCAAAGGATATGCCGTTTTTGGAAAAAGTGATGGTAAACGGTCACTTGGAGGATATTTTTGATGCCCGCGACATTACCGAAGTAGTGTACCGGATCATGCGCGATGTGATGACAACAGAAGCAATCGATCACGTGGAAGCTGAATTGCACAAAGAAGTTTTGCCTACGGATGACAAAACCCTGCAACAAGAAATAGCAGACCTCTGGAAAGATACAAATCCGCTGGTGGGATTGCTCAGCCGGATACGTCAGCCTTTGACCGGCGAGCCTGCACCTTTGGGGATCGATGGCAATTTGTTTGCACGGAGGGTGGAACTAGAAGGCGCACTTCCTTCAGGAGTAAAACCGGAAACTGCGATCGCGGCTGTATTTTCTGCCACGAAGGATGAGCTGTCCGAGGAGCGAATTCAGGAAATAGCTGGCTTTTTGCCGGACAGAATTCGGGGAATTTGGGAGTCAGCTTAATGAGACATTTTAAGGTATAAATACTTACCAGCCGGCTTGACCAAGCTGGTTTCTCTATACCTTTTGTCTTTTAACTCTGGAATTGCTTTCTAATGAGGACGAAAGTCCCGATTAAACTGGATCGGGCTTTCGTCCTCACTAATTTTCTGATGGCTCTTTTCTTGCTTTGTAAGTGCTGTAAAAAACCCGGTATATCACCGAAATTTGTCGAAAAAGCCGAAATATTCGCATAAACCGAGTTTCTCGCTCTGGGTTTGGGTCAAGCCCCTAGACGCCGCGAAAGTGTTGTAATGTATAATACAAGGCAAGTTAAGACTGTGGATCGCAAAAATGCTGTCAACAGCCCGGGAGATCAAAAGGCATGACCCGCACCAAAGTTAGACAAATGTCACGATCGACTTTACAACAAGAGATTTTACTCAATCGAATTACCAATCGCATCCGCAACTCTTTAGAACTGCAGGAGATTTTGACGACAACTGCCCGAGAAATCCGCAGCTTTTTAGAGAGCGATCGAGTAAAAGTTTATCGCTTTGAGGCCGACGGTAGCGGTGAGGTCATTGCTGAGTCGATCAACGGCAACAATTTGTCCTCTATGCTGGGTTTGCGGTTTCCAGCAGGCGACATTCCCCAGAGTGCTCGGGAAATGTTTCTCAAAGCGCGGCAGCGAGTGATTGTAGATGTGGAATTGAAGCATCAAACAATTAATCGGTTAGATTGTCCCGAAACCGGCAAAACTTTAGCAGTTGAAGACATTACCTATCGTCCTGTAGACCCCTGTCACGCTGAATATCTGAAGGCTATGGGGGCACGTTCTTCTCTGACGGTGCCGATTGTGCATCAAAATCACCTTTGGGGGCTGTTGGTGTCTCACCATAGCCAACCGAAACGGTTTAGCGATCGAGAATTGAAAATGGTGCAGTTGCTTGTCGATCAACTTTCAATTGCGATCGCCCAATCTTTTCTGCTGAGTCAAGCTAGACAGCAAGCGCGTGACGAAGCCGTTATCAACCAAATTACGAGTTTGCTGCATTCTCCTCTGGAACTCAACGAAATTCGGAAATCAGTTCTGGAACAAACTGTCAAGCATTTGCGTGGTTCGGGAGGGCGACTCTACCTTGCAGCCGAGTTTGGCGATCGACCGGCTTTGCTTTATACCTGTGGCCAGCAGCCCGCGGATCTCGACCTTGAACTCAGCCCGTTTTGGCAGCAGATCATGGGGTTGGACAACCAAGGCGATCGAACACAAACTGCTAATCATACAAGCCAATTAGATATTTTTGAAAATCTATATTCCCAGCATTACAGTTCAATTGACAGCAATGTTTCCAGTTTTATCGTACCGCATTTGTATGCAATTGCCGATATTTCTAAAGAACCTCAACTCAAATCTGTATCTGCCAATTTAGTCGCAGCTTCCATTCGTTCATTTTTGGCAGTACCGCTGCAATACCGCCAACAGTGCATCGGCTGTCTCACCGTTTTTCGCAGCCCTATAGAAACAGAAATTTTGTGGGCGGGGCGTTGCAGTTCGGACGCCCGGAACGATCGTCCCCGACAATCTTTTGCAGCTTGGAAAGAAATCAAAACAGGCGAAGCTCAAAAGTGGACTAGCGAGGAACAGAAGCTAGCACAATCTTTAGGAACTCACCTGTACATGGCTGCAATGCAGAGACGGGTCGAGGCGATGATTCGACATCAAGCTTCTCACGACCCATTAACCGGTTTACCTAATAGATTGCTGTTTAATGAAAGGCTGTCTTTAGCTTTAGCTAGTGCTCACCAAAACGCAGAAATGCTGGCGGTTATCTTTCTTGATTTGGATAGATTTAAAAATGTTAACGATACCCTAGGTCACCAAGTGGGTGATTTGTTGCTGCAAAGTGTATCTCGGCGTTTGGCTAACTGTTTGCGCGTGGGGGATTCGATGGCTCGTTGGGGCGGAGATGAATTTACTGTGCTGCTGTACAATCTCAATAGCCCTGAGGAAGCAACTAAAATTTGCCAGCTAATTATCCAGAGTTTAAGCAGTCCTTTTGATTTTGACGGTCTAGAACTTTATATTAAGGCTAGCTTGGGAATTGCTTTGGCTCCTTATGACGGAGAAGATGCAGAAACTTTGCTGAAAAATGCTGATGCTGCAATGTACAAAGCTAAACAGAAAGGTCGCAATAATTATCAGTTTTACACGCGGGCGATCGGCAGTAAAGTCTCCGAGGATCTTAACTTAGAAAATCATCTTTACAAAGCTCTAAAAAAATCCGAGTTTGTCCTGCACTATCAACCGCAAATAAATTTAAAGACTGGTAAAATAGTCGGCATGGAAGCTCTGATTCGCTGGGAACATCCCGAACGCGGTTTGATTTCTCCCGATCGATTTATTCCCTTAGCTGAGGAAACAGGATTAATCTGCCAAATAGACGAATGGGTGATGCGGACTGCTTGCTTGCAAAATCGAGCGTGGCAGTTACTGGGATTGCCGCCGATGCGGATAGCGGTGAATTTATCAGCCCGGCAGTTTCTGCAACCTCACACGGTACAAACCATCGCTGAAATTTTATCAGAAACAAAGTTAAATCCCGAGTATTTAGAAATAGAAATTACCGAGAGCATTGCCATGACAGATGTGAGCTTTACGGTGTCGGTATTGCAGCAGTTGCAGGACATGGGAATTCACATTGCTTTGGATGATTTTGGTACCGGTTATTCTTCGCTGTGGTCTTTGAAAAACTTTCCCCTCAATAATTTAAAAATAGACAAATCTTTCGTTGCCGACTTGGTGACTGGCAGCAGCGGTGCTACTATTGTGAAACTGGCGATCGCCTTGGGACAGGGCCTGAATTTACAGGTGATTGCTGAGGGAGTGGAAACAGCAGAACAGTTGGCATTTTTGCACTCGCATCAGTGCGATATGGGTCAGGGTTACTTTTTTAGCAAACCAATACCGGCGGCGGCTATAACCCAATTGTGCTTAGAAAATCAATCGGGGAAATAATATCAATTCCGGTTGCACCGTCCGTGATTGTTGACTGTTGACTCACAGTTAACAGTCAACACTCAACAATTATAAGGAGTGCAACCGGAATCGATAGGACAACTTACTGCCAAACAAACACTTTCGCTTCGTATTCCGGCAAGTCAATCATAATATTGTCATCGCCCGATTCAATATCATAATTACCTGTCCATTCGTGCCAAGTTCCGTTTGCCGGGAAGTGGGGAACGCTGTAACCTGCTAGATAATTTTCCGACATATTCGCCACTACTACCACTCTCGAACCTTCATCGTTCCAGCGAGTGTAAGCAAAAACTTTTGAGTCGGGGTCTTCGTGGAAAAAGTCGATGTTTTCTGTGTAAAGTGCTTGGTTATTTTTACGCAGGTGAATTAAGCCTTTGTAGTATTCCCACAAACCTTTATTCAGGTCATTTCCTAGCAGCGTCCAGTCAATTTTAGATTGCTCAATTGTTTTGGCTTTGTATTCGCCAAATTCTTCGCCCATCCAAATCAGCGGCACGCCAACTGCTGTCATTAACAGCACGGTTCCCAACTTCGCCCGTTTGAATGCTGCTTCATCCAAAATTCCGCGATCGCCCAATTCGGCAAAAACGCGATCGTGGTCGTGATTGCTCAAATAATTGACTACATTCGTAGCACCCAAGAAACCTTGCCGCTTGCAGTCGATTACCTCTTTGAGCCGTTCTAAATCAAAATTGTCCCCGCAGAGTTGTGGAATTATGGAGTGATAGAAACTGTCGTGCCAGCAGCCGTCCATCGGCCCGTCTACATTCGTGATGCTGGGATTTTCGGGAATGTATTCGGCAACGGTATAAAACGGTTTGGGGCCGGCAACATTTTTGGCTTCTTGAACTATCCAGTGCATGAAATCGTAGTTGGCAATTTGTCGCGCCGCGTCGAAACGAATGCCGTCGAGATGATATTCTTGAATCCAGAAGCGGACTGTATCGCCAATAAATTTGCGCGCCGGGAAAGTTCCTAAGTTTTCGTCGTAAAATTCGTAGTTAAATTCCGGGCCCCAATTGTTGTCAGGATCGCGCGGGGCGTGGTGGTACCAATAATCGTGATCGATTTGAGTGAGGGGGCTCGATGATTCCGAGTGGTTGTAAATCCCGTCCATGATGATGCGAATACCGCGCCCGTGACACTCGTCTATCAGGTTTTTGAGTTCTTCTGTGGTTCCGTAGCTGGACTCGGCAGCGAAGAAGTAGCGGGGGTTGTAGCCCCAACTGTAGTCGCCTGGGTATTCTTTGAGGGGCATGAGTTCGATCGCGTTGACGCCGAGTTCGACTAGGTAATCGAGTTTTTCGACGACGTGCTTGTACTGGCCGCGGGCGAAGGGATCGGCTTCGCCGCCGGAAAAGTCGGCAACGTGCATTTCGTAAATCACTAATTCCCGATCGGCCGGTAGCGGTTTATCGTCGTGTTTCCAGACGTAGGTATCGACAATGCGATCGCCATCTTTGATCCGAACAATGCCGTTTTGAGTAGGATCGTCGATATCAGTCGCGTAGGGATCGACTATATCTACCCACTGATCCGCTTCCAGAAACCAGCTTTTCGACTGAACGCGAAATTTGTATTGATAAACGCCATCCTCCAACTCAACTCGCGTGCGGAAATAACCCTCTTCGTCCTTTTCCATCGGAATTTCTTCCCAATTAGAAAAAGAGCCAATCAAGGCAGCTCCTTTGTTATAGGGAGCAAATAACTTGAATTCAATTGGGGCGGTCATAATACCTCTTTCTAAAACATTTCAGTAGCAGTTGATACTTTTAATTTCGCTAACTTAAGCGAACTCAGCATCGCTCTGCGGATATAATTTCTTTAAGGCTTAACTATTCCTAAAAGTATCGTAATCTGGCTTCTGCCTGCGCCTTTTATGAAGTGAGATCGCGCAATATTGGCAGTGGGAGCGAAATTAATCTAACTGGGCATCGCTCAACAATAAGTATTAGTAATATGATAGTTTTTTAGCATCTATCTTAAGGTATATTTACTTTTTTTAAAAATGAAAAAAATATCTGTACTAGGATAGATGCGCCTTTAAAACTTATTACTGTTTTAACAACAAACAATTGCTTAGCTGGTGCACGCTGCTACCCCTAATTTTTGGGTAACAATTAGTGAGTCGGTGTGCAGCGCACACCCTTAATCAGTGACCGTAAGGTGCGCCCAGCGCACCCTACTTTTAACTTGATTTTGCCTGATGATAAGGCTTCATCCAACCAAGCCAGAACGCAGGGCAAGAACGGCTGCCTGAGTGCGGTCATCCGCGCACAACTTGTTCAAAATATTGCGGACGTGAGTCTTGACTGTACCGACAGTAATGTACAGCTTTTCGGCGATTGCAGCATTGCTGTAACCCTGCACGATCAGTTCCAAAACTTCTAATTCCCGCTCGGTTAAAGGGTAAGTCTCAATGATGTGACTAAACTCGGGTTCGGCAGCCTTAATTGTGACTCTTTTGCCCTCAGCCTTCGGTTCTTCCGGCGCGGTTTCCTGAGTGCGAGCTTGTTTCAGGACGATACGGGCGATCGCCGGATCGATCCAAGAATTACCTTCGTGAGTTACTTTTACTACATCTAATAACTGATCGAAGCTAATATCTTTCATGCAGTAAGAGTCAGCTCCGGCGGCAAAAGCTGCCAGAACTTCTTCTTCATTGTCCTGAAAAGTCAGAATCAAAATTTTTGTATCTGGATCGGACTCCGCTACGGATTTTTTGAACTTTTGTGTAAGTTCAATGCCATCAAAATCCGGCAATCCAATATCTACAATTGCCACGTCAGGTTTTGAAGACTGAAGCAGTTTCAATCCATCTGTAGCGTTAGCTGCATCGCCGACAACTTCTATCGTGTCACGCTGTTGTAAAGCTGTGCGGATGCCGACTCTTGTCAGGTCATGGTCTTCTATCAAAGCAACGCGAATTTTACTCATCTTTCTTCCAATAGTCCGCTAAACTTTTAAAATATCGTCAACTGACTCAGATAAACTGAGTAAATTTGAGAATGTGTCCTGATTTAGGGTTTTACAGGCTGCACATCATTTTTAAGCATACTCATGCAGCCGCCAAGAATGCAAGTTAATTTTTAAGTTATTTTGCGGCGATGCCTGCACGAGCCTTCCTCTGGACAGGTAAGCTCTCAATGTTTTAACAGTTTAACTGAATTATCTCATTGTCCGCCCGTTGATAGAGGTAAAGATATCACTACCGAGATAATTTTAAAGTATAAAAAATTTTGATGCACTTGGCACGTCAAAATCCATAAAGCTAGCAGCACGAGTCTTTAGCCGGTGTTAGGGCTCAAGTCCAATGCTTATTTATATAACCTGTTATGACTCAGCATGACCGCAATAAGTCTTTTCCGTCGGAGTTTTCCGACTCTGAAATCTTACACAAAGTATCTGAAATAACATCCCCCCAACCGCAAGTTGGCGACTGCGAAACTCAGGACGATCGCCTGCTGTCGGCAATTCCTCACATAGGTTGGGAAACAAAGACCGACGGCTGGGCGACTTATTTCTGTCAGCGCTGGGAGGACTACACGGGCGTACCAGCAGCAGCAGCTTTGGGTTTCGGCTATCTGGCGCAGGTTCACCCAGAAGACCGTCCTCGTCTTTTGGCGAGATCGCACACTTCTAAGTTCCCGCCGTCAAGTTACGAAATTATATTTCGTCTGCGGACGCGAGAGGGCATTTACCGCTGGAACCTGGCCACAGGAACGCCCGCTAATCTAGACAGTCAGGAAGTTTGGAAGTGGGTGGGAACCTACACCGAAATCGACGCCATCCAAAAAACTCCAGCCGAACCCCAAGCAGAACCAGAATTCTTGCCCGATCGAGTGCCCTCAAAAAACAATTTTACAGCAAAAAATTTGTGTGGAGCCCGGACGGTATGGGACGCGGCACACGAGTTGCACGCGCTCGATCGATTTACAAATTTGTTGAGCCAGCGCGCGGGTAGCTTGTGCCAGTTGTTGCAAGGCATTGCGGATGCGACTGTAGAGGCGATCGCAGGAGCGGAATTTTGCCTAGTTGCTCTCCTGGAGTACGATTGCAGCGGCCTCAAAGTCAGCGCTGTCGGGGGCACGGAAAACTTTGGTGAGGGTACAACCCCGCACGTGCAAAACAAGCTGCTGTGGAAAGCATTTGCGACAGGAGAGTCTGTACTGTTGCGGTCGGAGTCTGGCGACGGCGGGCTGCCGGCGGCGGCCTGTGCTGCAGCGATCGAGTCGGCGCCAAGCGGGCGTTTGGGTGTGTTGGCCATCGGCAACGGGAAAGACAGCAGGGCGATTAACGCTCATACTCAGCAACTGCTGGCGGTGATGGGAAAACAAGCGGCGATCGCGATTAACAACGCGCTGGCGATCGAAAAATTAAAAAAGCAGGAACAGCTTTTAGACTTGCAAAACGAGCTGCTAATTCGCCAGCAGGAAGAACTGGAAAATCAGGGGCGACGCATTCAACAGCAAAAATTGGAATTGCTAGAAGCAGCCAAGTTAAAATCGCAATTTTTGGGCATCATGTCCCACGAATTGCGAACTCCCATGAATTCGATTATCGGCTTTTCCCAATTGCTGCTGCGCCAGCACAAACAACTGCTGACCGCCCAGCAAACAGAAATGGTGGGGCGCATTTTACATAACGGCAAAAATCTCCTTCTGCTGATTAACGATATCCTCGACCTCTCCAAAATCGAGAGTGGCCGCACAGAATTAAAAATTGAAAAATTTAATTTAGCGCATTTAGTAATGGATGTCGCCCTGGAATTCGGAAATCAAGCCACCGATAAGAACGTGGCAATGTCCGTCAGCGTCTGCTTGCAGGATCAGTTGATAGTTAATGACAAGTTGCGCCTGCGGCAAATTTTGGTCAATCTCGTTTCCAACGCGGTTAAATTCACACATGAGGGCAGCATTTACATTGAGGTGCGGGCATTAAATAGCGATCGGCTAATTATCACGGTTCGGGATACAGGAATCGGCATCTGTGAAAAGGATCTTCCCCACATTTTCGACAAGTTCCACCAAGGCGACCAAAGTACAACTCGCCAATATCCCGGCACTGGTTTAGGACTAGCTATTTGTGCTTCTTTAGTCAAGATGATCCACGGTAAAATTACCGCCGAAAGTCAACCCAACAAAGGTTCGATATTTCGGATCGAGTTCCCGCGAAAAATTTACCCTAAAAAACTCAATTTCTGACTGAAAACCTTTTTATATTTATCACAATGGCCGATTTTAACCGATCGTACAAAAATTTTCGTCCCTCTCTAAGACACGAAAAAATAAATATGACTAAGAGCAAAAAAAGGTTTTACCTAGTAATTATAGCAGTAGGGTGCACCTCGGCGCACCCTACATATAGAGGTTTTGGGTAATCCCTTTATTCTTGAGTCCCTCTCTGCTAGGAGGAGAGTTTGTGTAGGATAGGTTGCAACAGCAGACTTTTATGTCTTAAAGACTAGAAGTTTTCCCTACTTCCGCCTGAGTAGCAATTGGTTTAACATCGGTGTAGCCCATATTATTAGCTACGTCGCGCAGCACTGTAATTTGCTGTTCAAAATCAAGACCTTCAATTTGACCCAACACGCCATTGACAGCCTCCGTTGCCTCATATCCTTCGGGGATATCGACAATTGTTTCCCCCATACCAATAGCCCAAGCATACCAAACTACCAACTGATTGTTAGCAGTTAAAGCTCCGTAAGCGTGAGAATACGGCGTGTCGTCGCCGTTGACAATACCGCGCATTATATTCAGTTGTTGGTCATGGGAAAGCTTGTAAAAATCATCCAGCAGCATGGGAGCTAATTCTGGTTCGGCGGCGGCGGGAGCTGCTGGTGTAATTGAATCTCCCATTTTTTCATAAACAAAGTAGAGCAGCGCCAGTTTTTCATCTGTACCCAACCCGTTGATTGTCTGAACGATGTTTTTAGTGTCGTTGGAGAGAGAGTGAGGATTGGTGGCGGCGGGTGAGTTCATAAACAAAATTCCTTAAAAATGCTTTCAGAATATACAAATATCAAGATTTGTAAGTACAAGTCACCATCCCCGAGAGGTAATACAATTTTAGTTTTTAGATTTTAGATTTTAGATTAAACAATGGGGAATGGCTTAGTATGTATGGGTTGAGCGCTTGGCTAAAGCTGCATTCTTTTCGGAAAGTGATGTAATATTAAGGCACTAACCTAGAATAAATCATCCTTAAGATAGAAGCCAACGATACATCTGCGGGTAGATGAAAAAGCCTGGGAGTAAAGTAATAATTGATACAGTGAATTGTTAAATAAAACTAGCAAGGAGTCGGCTATGTCTCAAATCAATACAGAAGTCAATAACACTGAAAACTTTGACGCTCAGCAGATCACTGAAAGCGCGGAAGCTGGAGAACAAAAGTTGCCGACCGTTGATGTATCAGCAGACTACGAAGCTTCAAAAGAATTCAGCGTTAGTGACATCGACCGCACAGGTGCCGGCGCTCAAGCTGCCGCCGCTGCAACTGCACCTAAATTTCCTATTCCCGCTGCTCAAGATAATATTGCAAAGCCGGCAGATACAAGCGGCAATCCCAATGATTTTCGTTCGATGGCTCAGGAAATTAAGCCTGCTGGTACACCGGGCGAAGTTACCGACGATTTGATGCAGAAAGCGATCGATCTTGGTACTCCCGGCAGTTAATTTAGAAATTCTCCATCCTCGATGCAAAACCTCTGTATTGTAGGGTGCTGATGTCCCGCCTTACCCCTATAATTCCCGCGTCAAATCACGTTTTGCATAAGTCATGAATTGTCGAGTGAGTGTACGATAAGCTGCTATACAGTAGGGACACAACTTTGTTGTGTCCTTAAAGACTGCAATAGGGTAGCGACACAACTTTGTTGTATCCTTAAATGTTTAATTTTAAGTCGATCGCCCGACAAATTTTGCCGACAGTGCGATCGCCCAAAATTTCAATTACTAAATCCACACCATCCCCCTCAACCATCGACTTAATAAATAACTCGGGATGCAGCGCTTTCCAGAAATATTCAACAAACCGATTAATCTCAGCTTCTGACATTCCCGACTTCCCCGCCGCCATCATTTCCCGTTCCGCCTGATTGCGCCACACTTGAGAAATGCGATAATCTTGGGGATACAAAACAATCAACCGATCTAATCGGTTCCACAGCGGCAGATAGTCGTGCAGCTTCTCATTCATATCGCGCGCAAACTGACAGTCGCTTTCTGTGGAAATCGGAAACGGTGCAGTCGCCAAAAACTCGTTTAATTTAGCATCAACCACCGGATTCACGCCGACAAACCAACCTTCAAAAAGTACAATATCCGCACCGGAAATAATTTCGGGTTGACTTCTATCTCCTGCACCTCCATAGGCTGATTTGTCAAACCTGGGAATTTCTATATTTTTAATTAGAGCCGGTTTTACGGCATCAGATTTGGGATTGTCAACTGCTGCTAATTCGCGAGTTGGAGAACGGCGCAACTTGTCTAAAACTGCGATTCCCAAGTCAATATCGTGAGTGCCGGGGGGGCCGCGCCAAATTAAACGCGGGTCGGCTTTTTGGAGTTGTTGGCGATCGGCATAAGTCTTGTAAAGATCGTCTAAAGAAATGCTGACAGTAGAATATCCCAATTTTCCCAGAATCAGCCTCAAAACTTGGCATAAAGTAGTTTTTCCCGTTCCTTGCACTCCTAAAATTCCTTGAATTAGAGGACGATTTAAACTTTGTTGGGCAGCCGATAATTGCATTGCCAGCGGCAGCCAAAGATTCCACAAAGTTTCGAGGAAAACTGTTGACTTTAGCGGGAAAGTATGCAGTACGTCAAGAATAGAAAAGAATAAATCGGTTTTGCAGCGGACAACATCGGCTACACTGTCGGGAGTAATGCCAAAAGCGCGCGCTCGCAAATCATCTGCAAGTTCCCAAAAAGCCAGGTGCTCGAAGTCGGGCGCGATCCTCTTCGTTGGCGTAGCCCCCGTAGGGGCGGGCTTCGCTAACGGGCGATCGCCGGCTTGCCATCGATGTAAAATTTCAACAGGGGTTACAGTCGATCGAGCCATCTTCTCAAAACTCTTGATGCCAGAGGGGGTTTTGTACAAATCCTATCTGCAATTGACAAATATTTCATCCTAAATCCGCGCCGATTGAAAAAGTTTTTAAGAACCTAGTTTGAAAGCCTCCACAAATAAATTGTAAGTGATACCAATTTTCAGAGCATTGAGCATATGCACCGAAAAAGAACCTACTACAGACCGCAGGCGGGCGTAAACCAGCCAGTTGGCGAACTCCGTCAACAACACCAACAGCCCGGCCGCGATAATATCCCACTCAGCGGATTGTCCCGCGATCGTCGAAATAGCTGTTCCCAAAAAAGTGCCGAACAGCAGGCTAATTAGCAGGAGCGAAATCCGCCGCCAAGGATTGTTCAGCCAGCCTCCGAAGCGATCGCCCAGAACATCAATCAATCTGTTAATTCGGGTATTCTGCATAAAAATTATACGGTTTGAGATTGGAGATTTGAAATTTGAGATGCGGAATGACTGATGAATATTGGGGTTTGGAGTACAGGCCTATAGTGGTACTCTTTTTTTTAACTGCTATTAAAAGCTAAACCGATGAGCAAACAAATGCCCCTCCTGATCAACTCCAAATTCTTACCGGGGGGAGTATGTCGCAATCTAAAATCTAAAATTTAACATCTAAAATGGTATTGAGCGATCGCGGACTTATAGCCGAGAACGCTCAAGTAATTAAGTGTAACTGTATCTTGTGGCACAGCAGACCCTGGTTTTACATTAAAAATAGTTAAGACTAATTTCGGGTGCAGTCTATCCTTTAAGCCTAAAATTTATGAATCTTAAAATTTACCAGATCGTAATTGGAGTGTCGATCGTCCTAATTACAGGAATGTTTCTAGGACGTTTTGAAATCACTATCTCCAACGGTTCAAATCAGTCCAGCGACTGGCCCTCACAAGCCACCGCACTCCCCCCAATACCCCCCGTTTCCCCAGTCGCGACAGCTTCTGCCGACACCGCCACCGATCCCAAACCAGACTCAACACCAACCCCCCCAGATCCAGAGGAGGAATTGCTTTCCTCAGTCCCTGTAAATGCTAAAGCCTCCGGCCTTTTGCGCGTCAGCAACCGCAGCGAACACCCAGTGCGAGTAGCCCTGCTGTCGAAACGGCAAGCCGAGAAATCCTATGGAAAACCCGCGCACTGGGATTTTGCGCCGGGGGAAGGCGGCGGCAAGGGACTGATGCTATCGCTGCCGGAGGGCAAGTTACAAGTCAAACGAGGAGACATTCTGGTGGTTTTTGCTCAGGATGGTTCTCGCCGCTACTGGGGGCCTTTCGTCGCCGGGGAGACATCCTCGCCCGCTTGGAACAGCACAGCCGGAGAATGGCAATTAATTTTGCAGCCGTGAACCCTTAGCTGCAGGTGCCGAGATTTTAATCGAGAAACACGGTTGATACGGTCTTATTGAGAATGATTCGGCTGTGTGAGGTTAACCTCACATAGCCGAATCATTATAAATACCAGGCATCTTGCCTGTTCTACAAAGCGTGAATTTTGTTGTGGGGAGTAGGAGCGGGGTTGCTCTAGCCCGCCCATAAAAGCCTTATTGAGAATGGTGTAACATCTCAGTTGAACCGCATTCGATCGAATTGGGAGTTTCGAGAATGCGAATCTTTCGGTAGACTCTCTATGCGAGCTAAAATTTTAAATCTAAAATCGCAGGAAGTTTCCGTGAAGGAAGTTATTAAAAATTTGTCAGAGTTTAGAAATCGCCCGTTAGCGAAGCCATCGAAGAGGCTCGCACCTTTGCTGCTATCAATTTTATGGCTGTGCGCGATCGCCTCTGTGGCTTTTTTGTGGAACCTCGGCAACATAGGCTTAGTTGACGAAACCGAACCGTTGTTTGCCGAAGCCGCGCGTCAAATGACCGTGACAGGGGATTTCATCACTCCTTATTTCAACGGCGAAACCAGGTTTGACAAGCCGCCGCTGATTTACTGGCTGATGGCCGTGGCTTACCGCACTCTGGGCGTTAACGAATGGGCCGTGCGTCTTCCCTCGGCATTGTGCGCGATCGGTCTGACTTGCCTCGGATTTTATACCTTATCGAAGGAAGAAGGAAGAAGGAAGAAGGAAGAAGGAAGACAGAATGAGGAACAAGCAAAATTCCCCCCCTCGGACACTCTCCCCCTCGGACACTCCCCCAATATCCCAATCTTTCTTTCTACTCCTTGGATTGGTGCGGCGCTTATAGCTTTAAATCCCCAAACTATTGCCTGGGGACGGACTGGCGTTTCAGATATGCTATTAGTCGGCTGTATGTGTTCGGCACTCCTCGCATTTTTTCTCGGTTACACTCTAGAAGAACAGAGAGAACAAGCAGAATTTTCCACTGTTTCCGCTTCCAGATTTCCGAATAAGTGGTATCTGACTTTTTACGTACTAATTGCCTTAGCAATTCTGGCTAAGGGGCCTGTGGGAATTGTCGTCCCAGGACTGATTGTTGGCAGCTTCGGGCTTTATTTGGGAAATTTTCGGCAACTTTGGCGCGAAATGCGTCCGGTGTCGGGAATCTTGATTATTTTGGCGATCGCCCTGCCTTGGTACATTTTGGTTATTTTAGCCAACGGTCAAACTTATATTGACAGCTTTTTTGGCTATCACAATTTCCAGCGTTTTACTGGGGTAGTCAACAAGCACTCGGCGCCTTGGTATTTTTACTTTTTTGTAGTGCTAGTGGGTTTTGCGCCTTGGTCGATTTATTTGCCGGTGGCGATCGCCCGCACCCGTTTTTGGCAGCGCAGTTACTGGCGTCGTCAACCGCGATCGGCTCAGTTGAGTTTATTTGCCCTATTTTGGTTCGGCTGCATCTTTGGCTTTTTCACGATCGCCGTGACGAAATTGCCAAGTTATGTATTGCCTTTAATCCCCGCCGCTGCGATTTTGGTAACGCTGCTGTGGAGTGATATTATTACAGGCAACGAACCCGAAAACAGGCGGGGAAAGTTAGAAAAAAAACCGAATTCTTTACCGCGAGGGCTGTTAGTTACATACATTTTTAATGTGATATTTTTATTAATTGTAGCCGGAGCAACTTTCTACAGCTACAACTGGCTGGGAGACGACCCGGCAATGCCCAATTTTCCCCAAGCAATTCAGCAGTCGGGATTGCTGATTGTCGGCGGTACGATTTGGATAACTGCAGCGGTGGCGATCGCACTTTTACTTTGGCAGCGGCAACAACGCTGGATTTTGGTTGCTAACCTCATCGGGTTAGTAGCATTTATCATATTTGGTCTGACTCCCGCCTACAAAGTGGTCGATATCAACCGTCAGTTACCTCTGAGACAGTTAGCGCAGGTTGCGGTTCAACAAAAACTGCCGGGGGAAGAGTTTATTATGGTTGGTTTCTGGAAACCAAGTCTGGTTTTTTATACCCAAGAGCCGGTGACTTACTACCGATCCCTCACAAAGGCGCTCGACTACCTTAAGGAATCTAAAAACCCAACTTCTCCCTCTATTTTGTTGCTGGGATATCCAGAAAAATTTGTGCAATTAGGATTGCAGCCAAATCAATATCAATTGTTGGACAGTCGGGGCGCTTACCAACTCGCAAGGGTTCCGAGACAAGCATTTCGATAGTGCCTATAGTGTGAGTTCATACTTGTTAAACAAGGTAGAAAAATGATTACAACTAAGAATCTTCAACTACTTCCCGTCGAAAGGATTCACATAGAAGCTTTCTTACGAAGTAAAAGCGAGCTTGCAGCAATTTTAAATGTCATAGTGCCTAATAGTTGGCCTCTTTTTCCGGAAGCATTTTCCCTCCCGGCTGACGAAGCTTGCGAATCCAATCCGCCTCCAACTGACTGGCACAGCTACTTCTTTATTCATCCAAAAAATCAAGTGCTTGTCGGTAACGGAGGTTTCAAAGGCTCACCTGATGAGTCGGGAACTATAGAGATAGGTTATGAAATTGCTTCCGAATATTGGAATCGCGGCTTTGCAACTGAGGTAGCACAGGGAATGATCGATTATGCTTTCGCTCACGAGGAGGTTAAAGCAGTCATCGCCCACACTTTAGCTGAAAAAAATGCCTCGAATAGGGTGTTGCAAAAAGTAGGAATGAAGTTCATTGCAGAGGTGGACGATCCTGAAGAAGGCAAGATATGGCGATGGCAAATAAGCAGGGATGAATATCATCCGACTTGAACCGTAACGCCGTTGGGCTGTTTAAGTCACTGGTTTTGGCGGTAATTTGAAGGCTCTCGGTTGGAGCATTAAATCTGCCAGATTGAATAAAAGCTATAATCTAGTCACTACCTAAAACCCGAATATGGGAGCCTACAATGGTTTCAATTCTCAACAAACTCTCCTCGTTAGTCTTGGAAGGATTAGTCAAAGTAATGAGGGAAAAGCAGCAACTCAGCTTTAAACAGGCAGTTGTGAGACAAACTATATACTACGTCTCTAAACAGTTACCACCCGAAGAGAAAGATAATGGAGAACGCTACTTCATCTCCTTAGCCAATCAATGGCTTAAGCAGCCGACAGAGGAAAATGCCAAAAATGCTTCAATGGGGGTTGCCTGCGATTATATAGATGGAGGTATGAGATATTTCGATTATCCATCATATTTTCTTACACCTGCTGAGGCAGCAGGCAGTAGTGCATATGGTGCAACACAATGCGCTTTAACAGCATCTGGAAACGATTCACGAGCCGCCTATCAATGGCAAATTACTGCTTCATGGGCTATTTTGAATAACAAAGAACCACCGCTGGTGAAATAGAAATGCTTAATCAATATTTCGACGTACTAACATCCGCTTAAAGCTAGTATAAAACATAGAAGCTGCTCTCCTGTACTTAGGATGATCATTAGCCTGCCATCTGTTCGACCTACCCTCAACTTGCGTGAAACAATGGATAATGGATAGGATGCCATTTTCATTGTAAAAGTGTGGTAGCCATGACTGAGTTACTCGAACGTGCGATCGCCAAGTTGAAAACATTGTCTGCCAGCGAGCAAGATGCCCTCGCTTCAATGATTCTGGAAGAACTTGAAGACGATATTCGTTGGGATCAAGCATTCTCCCGTTCCCCAAATGCTCTTGCTAAACTCGCAGCGACCGCAATGGCTGAGTATCATGCAGGTCAAACCCAAGAACTCGATCCAGAAATATTGTGAATTCACGCACTACAACCGAGTTCCGTAGATTATTTGCTGATTTACCCGAACAAGTTCAACAGCAGACGCGCGCGGCTTATCGCCAGTTCAAGGAAGACCCAAGTCATCCAAGCCTGCGTTTCAAGAAGGTGCATCCAGAGTTACCAATCTATTCGGCCAGAATTAGCAAAAACTATCGAGCACTTGGTCAGTTGGATGCAGACACTGTAATCTGGTTTTGGGTTGGTTCACACGCAGACTACGATAGATTTCTGGGGCAGTTGTAGCAGTATCTACAGCCAGCCAATATCAATTAGAAAAGTGTATTTAGACAAGTGGAAAATTATGATCCAAATTAATGAAGCTCAACAGCAGTTGCAGCAGTCTATCGATTCGGTGAATCAGTCGCACCAACTGATCGCGATCGCAGGACAAACTAGCAATGCAGTGTTATTATCTGAATCAGACTCCGCATCGGTTGCCCGTGAAACATTGTATCTTCTCTCAGTAGCGGGGATGCGGGAATCGATTCGGGAAGGAATGGCAACGCCGATCGAGGATTGCGATCGCTCTTTGGAGTGGTGAGGAGATCCCACTATACGTGCAATAATCAGCCATATTATCTGGTACGCGATCGCCTGAACCTATGGATGCGCTAATCGGCAAAACTTTACAGGGTGGAAAGTATACCCTCGAACAAGAATTGGGAAGAGGCGGCTTTGGAATAACCTTCAGGGCAAATCACCGCTATTTAGGACAGCCTGTAGTCATTAAAACCCTCAACGAATCTCTGCGGCAGCAACCCAATTTTGCTGAGTTCGATCGCAAGTTTCAAGACGAAGCGAGGCGGTTGGCTTCCTGCGTTCATCCGAATATTGTCCGCGTCAGCGATTTCTTTGTCGAAGACGGGCAGCCTTACATGGTGATGGACTACATTGCCGGTCAGAATTTGGGCGATGTCGTACTGCCAAATCGGCCGCTGCCAGAAGAACTCGCTATTCTCTACATAACTCAAATTGGCGCTGCTTTAAAAGTTGTTCATCAAAAGGGTTTGCTGCACCGAGATATCAAGCCGCAAAACATTCTGCTGCGCCAAAACACCCAAGAAGTTGTGCTGATAGATTTTGGCATTGCCCGCGAGTTTACTGCCGGTGCAACTCAATCTCACACTAATATGGTGTCCGACGGCTACGCGCCGCCAGAACAGTATTTTGCCCAAGGGAAATATACGCCCGCCACAGATGTTTACGGTATGGCAGCGACGCTTTACACTTTACTGACAGCACAGGTGCCGGTGGCTGCAATTTTACGCACCAGTCAGCCGATGCCTTCGCCCCGCGATTTGCAGCCTCAGCTAAGTGCGGCTGTCAGTTCTGCGGTGATGCGGGGGATGACGGTAGAAGCTCAAAATCGCCCTGCTACCGTGGATGAGTGGCTGTCGCTGCTGCACGGGCAGCCTCATGGTGCAGCGTCGCCGAGCACCGGGCCGACGGTGGCGGTGATTCCGGGACACGGGCCTCAGTCGCCTGCGGGTTCCAGAACAGCGCCTGCTGTGGTGTCTTCTGGGGACAGCAACCGCAAGGTTTGGTGGATTTTGGGGTTCGTGGCGATCGCACTTATTGTTGCAGGTTTTGTCGGTATTGCTAGGGTTTTCCTCAACCGGCCGTCTTCGGAACCCGCACCTGTGGCCCAGGACGATCGCACTTCGGCCCCTGCAGATCCAGACGCGCGCTCAAGCCCCGCACCAATTCCCGCGCCGACACCAACGCCAGCCCCGACTCGCAGAGAAACTCCGCGGCCGGCTGCTGAAACTCCGCCGCCGGCTGCTGAAACACCAGCGCCGGCTGTTGAAACTCCAGCGCCGGCTGCTGAAACTCCAACACCAGCCCCAGCGCCAACACCAGCGCCTTCTCCGGAGGCTGCCGAACCCACACCAACGGAAAAACTTGTTGACAAAGAGTTGCCGCCAGATCGATCGCCCGCACCCAGCGAACAACCGGGAACCAATTATCAAAAGACTCCCACAATCCCTGGGTATGCCGTTGGTACGGCGGAAAGTCAGATTTTATCCGAATTGGGAGAACCGACTGACTCTCAAGCGCGGGGCTATTGGCCGAATACTCGCACCGCACTTTACGAAATATTGCTCAACCGGATTACTCTCGGCTACATTTACGATCGCGATTCGGGCCAGCTAGTACAAACAGAGGGTTCTTTTGCCCAGTCGGTGGACGATTTGGTAGTGCGAACCGCGTTAAACGGGATGGTGGGCGGCGCCAGCCGAGAGATTTTGCAAGGCTTGGGCGACGTGCAGCAGCGCCGGAGTAATCGGTTTACGTTTAGGAAGGGTTCGCTCGAAGGGACGATCGAACGCAACGAGCGCGATCGGATTTACATCGGCGTCTGGGACGACAACTTGCATAATTAGGAATTACGCACGGGTGGTCAGAAACCGGGTTTTTGCTCCAAGACTTCGTTAAAGCCGACAAAAACCGCAAAAAACCCGGTTTCTTTAATCCCCAATCGAAAATCCAAAATCTAAAATCGCTTGACTTGACGCCACACGAAATATTGTCTATGATAAAAGAACACACGAGGGGCTGTAATGGTTTCGACAGGGTGGCGAAAGCTGCTCCGTGATGCAGGTCGAGAGGGAGTCTACTCTCGTTAATATCGGCTCAAAAAAAATAGTAAATGCGAACAACATCGTTCCTTTCGCTCGCAAAGCCGTCGCTGTAGCCTAAAAACTTCTTAAGCCCGGTTTAGAGTGTATGCCACCTAACTCCGTTAACGGTAGCATAACAACCCCCAACGGATGCCCTAGCTAAACGTTTCTAGTCGGCTAGCTAGGAAAGCAATCACTAGAAAATCCCCCCATTTGGGATAAAGATGGTTCCCGCCCTGAGGATTAGAAGGGATAAACCTGTGAACGATCGGAAGGTAAATACCCGCTTTGGACGGCAGTTCGATTCTGCCCAGTTCCATAAAAAAAGTAGCGTAAAATCAATGGTTTAAGCCATTTGAAAGCCACTTTACAGCATTAAAAGGGCCCAGAGTTAACTCTGGGCCCTTTTGTTTGGGATTCAATCTAAAACCTAAAACCTAAAATCTAAAATCTAAAATCGCTCGGATCGAGCCACTAAGTAAAAATACATAAATTACCCACCCATTAGCTACGCTGCGGACTCATATAATTAGAACTTCACCCTGTCTGTGCGTTCTTGGAGCCTGTCGGGCGATATACTATTAGGCGGTAAAGCATTAAAAATCTTTACAAAGACCCCGATTTTTAAGCCTACTCCTACGAAGGACGGGTGAAAAATTATATGCTGATCGCTCAAAAGCTGGACAAATGAACCCAGGAATTGACTTACAAGGAAGTTTCGTAGAAGCCCTGATGAATTTGGGCTTACCGGCGGACATCGCCCAAGTGCTTTGGCTACCGCTGCCAATGTTGCTGATGATTGTCGCTGCCGTTTTCGGGGTACTAACTAGCGTCTGGCTGGAACGGAAAATTTCCGCCGCCGCTCAACAGCGGGTAGGCCCGGAATTCATCGGCCCTCTGGGAGTTTTAGCGCCCGTTGCTGACGGTCTGAAGTTGGTATTCAAAGAAGACATTGTACCGGCAAAAGCTGACGCGCTACTATTTACCCTAGGCCCGGTAATTGTGGTGATTCCAGTTTTTCTCTCCTACTTAATCGTGCCCTTCGGAGAGCATATGCTGATCGCCGATATGGGGACAGCGATATTTCTGTGGATTGCCCTGTCTAGCATTCAGCCGATCGGCTTGCTGATGTCCGGCTATGCTTCAAACAACAAATACGCCCTCCTCGGAGGACTCAGAGCCGCGGCTCAATCCCTCAGCTACGAAATTCCCCTAGCTTTGGCAGTATTGGCAGTCGTGATGATGTCCAATAGCCTCAGTACGATCGACATCGTACACCAGCAAGCCGGCTACGGCATTCTCGGCTGGAATATCTGGCGCCAACCCGCAGGTTTCCTGATTTTCTGGATCGCAGCACTAGCAGAATGCGAACGCTTGCCCTTTGACCTCCCGGAAGCAGAAGAAGAATTGGTAGCAGGATATCAGACTGAGTACACAGGCATGAAATTTGCTTTGTACTATATCGCTTCCTACGTTAACCTCGTCCTTTCTTGCCTGCTAGTAGCAGTTTTGTACCTAGGCGGCTGGGAATGCCCGATTCCTGTCGAAGTGCTGACAAATGCCCTGGGATTGAGCGAAACGACTCCTTGGTTGCAGGTAATTACCGGCTTGCTGGGCATTACAATGACCATGCTGAAAGCGTACTTTTTCCTGTTTCTGGCAGTTCTGCTCCGGTGGACTCTGCCGCGAGTGCGGATCGACCAATTGCTAAATTTGGGATGGAAGTTTTTACTTCCCGTTGCTCTAGTTAATTTGCTATTGACCGCAGCTTTGAAACTTGCCTTTCCCTTTGCTTTTGGCGGTTAATTAATAATAGGTAAAGGGCAACAGCTAAACAAAAATAGCTGTTAACCAATTACCTATTATCAATTAGCAATTACCAAAAACTCAAGTACAGAGAGAGAACACCATGCTAAAATTCCTCAATCAAGTAGGCGAATACGCCAAAGAGACTCTTCAAGCTGCTAAGTATATCGGTCAAGGGCTAGCTGTTACTTTTGACCACATGAGACGCCGGCCGATTACGGTGCAGTATCCTTACGAGAAACTAATTCCTTCGGAACGTTTCCGGGGTCGAATTCACTTTGAATTTGACAAGTGCATCTCCTGCGAAGTATGTGTTCGGGTGTGTCCGATCAACTTACCTGTAGTGGATTGGGAATTTAACAAAGAAACTAAGAAGAAGCAACTCAAGCACTACAGTATCGATTTCGGAGTGTGTATCTTCTGCGGCAACTGCGTAGAATATTGTCCGACTAATTGTTTGTCGATGACAGAAGAGTATGAGTTGGCCACCTACGAACGTCACGAATTGAATTTTGACAACGTGGCCCTCGGACGTTTACCCTACAAGGTTACAGACGATCCGATGGTGACACCGATGCGGGAATTCGCTTATTTGCCGAAAGGTGCGATCGACCCTCATGAAGTTTCCTACACCGATCGCCGCGCCGGTCTGCGTCCAGAGGAAATTATCGAAAAGTAAGTAATTAGTCATTAGTCAGCAGTCATCAGTCATTAGTGAAATAACCAATTATTAATGACTGCTAACTAATGAGTAAAAACGAACAATAGAAAACTAATAATTGAGGATAAAAAATTGTGAATCTAGCTGAAGGGGTTCAAATTGTTTCATTTGGCATACTGTCGGTAATGATGATTGCAGGAGCACTAGGAGTAGTGCTGTTCTCAAATATCGTTTACTCAGCATTTTTGCTGTGCGGCGTATTTACCAGCATCGCCGGCTTGTACCTGTTGCTGAATGCCGACTTTGTAGCAGCAGCGCAGGTATTGATTTATGTTGGTGCTGTTAACGTCTTGATTTTGTTTGCGATTATGTTGGTGAACAAGCGAGAAGATTTCCGCACAATTCCCAACGCTTGGGTGCGTCAAGTAGCAACAGCAGTAGTTTGCGTAGGCTTGTTTGCGCTTTTGGGTACGATGGTGGTCTCTACTCCTTGGGCTATTGTCGCGACGACAGGAGCACCTGCCGAAAGTTCGATCGTCACGATCGCCAAACATTTCTTCACCGACTTTTTGCTGCCTTTCGAGTTAGCATCAGTGTTTTTGTTGATGGCAATGGTGGGAGCAATTGTGTTGGCGCGTCGCGATTTTTTCCCGGATGAACTGTCAAAGAAGCTATCCGAAACACCTGCTTTGAGTTTGCCGGAAAGACCTCGCGAATTAGTTTCTGCCGGAGATGTGTCTTCGCCAGAATCTAAGTAATATTATGGTGCGCTAAGCGCACCATATTGTTAGTTTTTTAGTAACTTTAGATTGAGACAAAATCGCCAAATTTATGCAACTGCAACTCCAGTATTTCCTGTTATTAGCTGCCGCTCTTTTCTGTATTGGTATTTACGGTTTGATTACCAGCAGAAATGCAGTGCGCGTGTTGATGTCGATCGAGTTGATGCTGAATGCTGTCAATCTCAATTTGATGGGTTTCTCCAATTATCTTGACCCTGTACAAATTAAGGGCCAAGTATTTACCGTGTTTGTAGTTACGGTAGCGGCGGCTGAAGCTGCCGTAGGTTTGGCAATTGTTTTGGCGATTTATCGCAACCGCAATACCGTAGACATGGAAGAATTTAACTTGCTGAAGTGGTAATTAATCAATAGTCATCAGTCATCAGTCATCAGTCATTAGCCACAAACTAATGCAGATTAAAGACTGATGACTAAGGACTAAGAACTAAGAACTAAGAACTAATGACTAATGGCTTCTAGTAATTTCTAGAGTAATTCTACCCCCGAAATCAGGGATGGGGGCAGCAGGTTTCGAGAGTTGTATTTTAACTTTTTCGACTAACGGTAGTTCTAAAAGCGCTTGAGCAATAGTATCTGCTAGGCGTTCGATTAATAAAAACTTCGAGTCTTTGACTAGCTTTTGAATCAGAGTAATGGCGCTGCGGTAATCAAGAGTATGTTGAATATCATCACTTTTTCCAGCTTGCGATAAATCCAGCCATAAAGTAACATCCACTTCAAACCACTGCCCCAAAACTTGCTCTTCCGGCAGATAGCCCGTATATCCGTAACAGCGAATTCCTGTAAGTTGAATAGAATCCATTTTGCAATAAACTAAAAGTGCGTTGTCTATACCACTTTGTATTAAACCAGATAAAGTTCTCTTTCTCTTCCCTCTCTTTTTTTGCCCTTTTCCTTCTTCCTCTGCGTTCTTTGCGCCCTCTGCGGTTCAATCACTCTTATTCTATCTTAGATTTTATAACTCTCCTCCTTTCTCCAACTTGTCGAGTAAATCCTCAGCAACTTCATACCATTTCCGCCTAATTTCAGCATCTTCTGGCTTTTCTGTCAAGCTGCGCCCTTGTAATTCTGGATATTTATTGTAATATAATTCATCCACTTTTTGATAGAATATATCTTGATTGATGTTGAGATTTTTGCGTCGTTTACCAATCTTTTCTTGACGAATTATTTCGGCTTCCTCTAAGGACGTATCGGGAGGTTGCTGGCGCGAAGAAAATTTAGGTAACTCCGGCAGCTTGGGCAACGTGAAACCAGATTTGACTACACTAAAAGCTAACATTCCCGGCAATAAAACCACGCTTAAACTCCCTAGGGTTTTCCAAGGTATTAACTGGAAAATGTTGTTGTTTTTAACAATTTGAGGGTTTGGGTTAACAGGAGTATGATTGCTGGTAGCAGTTTGAGTGGTGTTTTTGAAAGGGCGGCCGACAAAGTTCATTGTCACCATTTGGGAAATTATACTGCCAATGTGAGATAGTTTTGGATCTTTGAGTGCTTCGCGGACTTCTTTTGCGGATTGGTAGCGATCACCCGGTTGTTCTGCTAACATCCGATCCAATACCGTGGCTAAATTTGAGCTGACACTGACGTGCGATCGCCAATCCCAAGCTTTATTATTGATATCGTACAATTTTTGAGGCTTTTTGCCGCTTAACAGTACCAAAGCCGTGACGGCTAAAGCGTACAAATCGCTAGCAGCAGACACTTTCCCCAGTCGCATTTGTTCGGCCGGCGAATAACCCTGTTTGCCGATCGCCGTATCCGATTGTCCGTTAAACTGAAGTACGGCATTGGCTGCGATTTGTTTGACTGAACCGAAATCAATTAAAAAGGGTAGTTTGTCAGCGTCATGCTGAATAATATTATCCGGGGAAATATCGCGGTGAATTAAATTTTTTGAGTGGATGTATTCTAAAACTGGTAAAAGCTGAAATAGTAGTTGAGTAACTTCAGCTTCGCTAAAATTTTTACCTTGTTGCTGGCGCGATATCAATATTTCTTCGTAGGTTTGACCCTTGATATAATCTTGCACTAAAAATAAAGATGGATTCCCGCCCAAATCAGTTCGCAGGAGTTCTCGAAACCTTGGAATTTGCGGGTGTTGGAGGTGGTAAAGCATACTCGCTTCGCGATCGAACAATTCGGCCGCTTTCGGGCTGTGAACCACCGGAGAAAACTCTTTGAGCACGCAATGTTCGTTGTAGCGGTTGATATCTTCGGCGAGATAAGTGCGGCCGAAACCGCCTCGGCCCAATTCGCGGAGGATACGGTAGCGTTTTTCGAGAGTCGAACCAGGGATGAGGAGGGAGGAGTTAGACATAAACCACGGCAAATTGTTCGATTTGGGGAGTCGCCGAGCACAGTATAGCTTATTGTAGCTAAGTTTGTTTGAATGCGAGGGAAGGAAGGGCGATCGCCCCAGCAATATCAATCCTCTACTCAATAGCTTTAGCGATCGTTGGATGATGTAGACTCTCCCTAATCATTATCAAAAAAACCACTAAACTAAGCGCTATTTCTGGACTACCTTTTAACTAGAATTGCTTCTCATCCTGATGCTGTCGTCAAATCGAGGTGAAGTCAACTGGCAGTGCATATTCTGCACAATTGTGTCCCATTAGGTGATTCAGCTTTTGGGGAGATGTCTAATGTTTCTGCTCCCCATGACAACTTGAGTAATTTTACTTAATTGTGTCCGATCTGGAAATAGCGATCGCCTCTAGGGGTAGTTATACAAAATATAAACATTTTGTCAATGCGTAAGTCATAGAAGTAAGATACTGGAGAGCGGTCTTTTCTGAGAGTTAGCAACAATTCTATACATAAATTTTTGTCAAAAAATGTACTACTCTATGGTCTCGAGCAATAGAATATTTACCAAAGGTAAAAGTCTTCCGTAGAGAAGAGGAGAGAATAGTTATAGGACTAGAGTCTATTACATTAATTTTAATGTAATGTAATAAAGATGACATTAATTAGCATCTTCGTTCAACTAGAATAGATATTCGTCAAAAGACAGCGTAATATTAATATAAATCAAGTAACGGCTGGGCAAATTCTAAAAAAGTCTCAATCAGTTAGTGAATGACTGCAACTCCCAAAGTTCCGTTAGGTCTGCTCTGGTTTCCACATTTTATCCTAAATATTGTTGTGAGTATATAAATAACGGGGTATGTCTCTCTACAGAATGGGCAAATAGCTACACAATAAATTGTCAAACTCCGCCATGAGGCTAGAATACAGATTGACAATTATCCTCATAGCCCTTTGAAAATAAATCATTATCAATTACTTATTAGATTATGAAAAAAAACCTAAACCAGCGCCTCACAGAACCCATAAATTTAATGGCGTTGTTGTTGATTTTTATATTTCCTTTTGCTCTAGTAGTTTATCAATTAATTGCTGAAATTGATATTAAAATTGAGTTTGCTCAAAAAGAAAAACTCGGCTTGGCTTATAACTATCCATTGAAAAATTTGCTTGTCGCTGTTATTGAACACCGCACGCAAGTCAATCAATATTTAAATGGGGACAAGTCTTTAGCCCCTGCGATCGCCAGGGCAACAGAAAAGATCGAGACGGCAATCCAAAACCTCAATGCCGTGGAAAAACAGCTATCGCCCCAATTTAAAGCTAGCCCGCAATGGCTAGCGCTCAAAACTTCCATTAATGGCAACTTGCAGCAATTAAAAAAGCAAAAATTAAACTTATCTCCTACCCAAAGCTGGCAAGCACATACAACAGTTGTTAACGATATCCTCGATTTAATTGCACACATCGGAGATGTTTCTAATCTCATTCTCGACCCATCTTTAGACAGTTATTATTTAATGGATACCGTTGTCACGCAGCTACCATTAACGATAGAGAATACGGCTCAAGCTAAAGATATCGGTGCAAAGATCGCCACTCAACAAGCTAAACAAAAAATTGCAGACAGCGATCGAGCCAAACTTTTGATTATTCGGAGTTTAATTGCACCGCCTATCCAAGCAGTGCAAAGAGGCTTGCAAATTTCGGCGAATGCTAATCCGCAAATTCAGCGGCAGCTATCCACTAGCGTACGCGAAAATTTCAAGGATATCAAAAGATTTATTGACTTACTCGACAAAGATATCATTAATGCCAATACCATCAACTTACAGCCATTCGTATATACAGCTACAGCCACAACTGCCCTAGAGTCCCAATTAAAACTTTACAATACAGCTTTTCCACTTTTAGATCGTTTATTGGAACAGCGACTCAATCAGTTAGTTGGTAGAAAATATCAAATCATCGGGTTTGCACTGCTAGTATTAGCGGTAGTGACTTACACTTTTATGGCTTTTCTCAGCAACCGCAAAAAGCGCCTGCAATTTGAAAAAGAATTACAAGCTGCTGAAGCCAAATATCGCAGCATTTTCAACAATTCAATTAATGGAATTTTCCAAGTTACACCAGCAGGGGAATATCTTAGCGCTAATCCAGCCTTGGCTGAAATTTATGGTTACAATTCTTCTGACCAATTAATTGGCAAATTAACCAATATTAAACAACAACTTTATGTAGATCCCAACCACCGAGAAGAATTCATGAAAATTATAAGCGATCGCGGCAGTGTTGCCGACTTTGAATCTCAAGTTTATCGCCGCGACGGTAGTATTATTTGGATTTCAGAAAATGCTCGCGCTATGTGTGATGAAAATGATAATATTCTCTACTACGAAGGTACAGTAGAAGATATTACCGAATACAAACGTGCCGAACAAGAAATTTATGCCGCTAAAGAAGCCGCAGAAAATGCCAACCGCGCCAAAAGCGAGTTTCTGGCTAACATGAGTCACGAACTGCGAACCCCACTCAACGGGATCTTAGGCTATGCCCAAATCCTCAAACGTTCTGTAAAACTAGGAGAACACGAACAAAATAGCATTGAAATTATCTACCAGTGCGGTTCTCACCTGCTAACTTTGATTAACGATATTCTCGATTTGTCTAAAATAGAAGCTCAGAAAATGGAACTTTACCCTACAGAATTTCATTTTCCCGCTTTTCTACAGGCCGTTGCCGAAATTTGTCGCATTCGCGCCGAACAAAAAAGTCTCAAATTTAGCTACCAACCCGATCCCGATTTACCCATTGCCATTCACGCCGACGAAAAACGCTTGCGACAAGCATTAATTAACCTTATTGGTAACGCCATCAAATTTACCAAAATAGGAGAAATAAGTTTTAGTGTCAGTTTAATTGAAAAAAATATTAATTTTTCCCATCAAACTTGCTGTAAAATTCGCTTCAGTGTCAAAGATACAGGAGTAGGAATTAAACCCGAAGAAATTGCCAAAATATTTTTACCTTTTGAACAAGTTGGATCTCGCAAAAATCAAGCTGAAGGAACGGGATTAGGACTGGCAATCACTCAAAAAATTATTCAATTAATGGGTAGTACCATTCAAGTCACCAGTCAATTACAAATGGGCAGTATTTTTGGGTTTGATTTAGAGCTATTAGAAGCCACAGAATGGGTTAATACAAGTTCTCAAACTGACAAAGGTAAAATTATTGGATTTAAAGGAAATTCCCAAAAAATTCTCGTGATTGACGATCGTTGGGAAAATCGATCGGTCATTGTTAATTTACTGACTCCTCTAGGATTTGAAGTAATAGAAGCGACTAACGGGAAACAAGGATTGAACATAGCAACTCAGGCTAAACCAGATTTAGTGATTACAGATTTAGTTATGCCAGAAATGGATGGATTTCAATTGATGGAATACTGGAAAACAAGCTTAGAATTAAAAGATATTAAAATAATTGTTTCTTCGGCAAGTGTTTTTGAAACAGACCAAAATCAAAGCTTACAAGCTGGAGCTGTTGATTTTTTAGCCAAACCAGTTCAAGCTGAAGAACTTTTAGAAAAGTTAGAACTTCATTTACAAATAGAGTGGATTTATGAAGCTGCATCATTGATGCCTTCAGGAAGGAAACCCAATTACGATAAAATTGTTCCTCCTCCTCCAGAAGCATTAGATAAACTGTTTAATTTGGCTTTGCGAGGTAATTTGAAAGAGATTATAAAACAGACAAAAACTCTTGAAGAAACCGATCCAAAATATATGTCATTTGCGTCAAAATTGCGGCAGTTAGCTAAAGAGTTTCAAGAGAAAAAAATCTTGGAAATGCTCACTCAATACAAGGAAATAAATTTATGAACAATTTAAATTCTTACTCAAATACAATTTTGGTAGTGGATGATGTCCCTGCTAATTTAGGAATCTTAGCGGATTTCCTCACTGAAGCTAGTTTTGAGGTTTTGGTCGCTCAAGATGGAGAAAGTGCTATTCAAAAAATCAATTATGTGATTCCAGACCTAATTTTATTAGATATAATGATGCCCGGAATAGACGGCTTTGAAACTTATGAACTTTTGAAAGTAAACCCCTTATGGAGTCAAATTCCTGTAATTTTTATTACGGCTCTTTCGGAAACCGATAATGTTGTCAAAGGTTTATCTTTAGGAGCAGTAGATTATATTATTAAACCTTTTCAAAAAGAAGAGGTTTTAGCGAGAATTAAAACTCATTTAGATCTGCGACATTTAACTCAAACTATTGAATTTAAAAATCAGCATTTATTGCAAGAAATTACTGAACATACGAAGGCTCGTGCCGACTTAAAACAGCTAAATCAAGAATTAGAAATCCGAGTCCAAGAACGAACAGCAAAACTTTCTCAAACGCTGCAAGAATTGTACAGAAGTCAAGCTCAATTGGAGCATAATGCTTTTCACGACTCCTTAACAGGTTTGCCAAATCGAGACTGGTTGATTAAGCAATTGCAGGAGTTAATTGCAGCGAATACAAGTTATTCTGTTTTGTTTATTGACTTAGATCGTTTTAAAATTATCAATGATAGCCTAGGACATTTAGCAGGAGACGAGCTACTAAAGTGCGTAGCCAAGCGGATGCAAGGGTGTTTAAAACCTTGCCAAATAGCAACGCGAATGGGTGGGGATGAATTTGTTGTTTTAGTAGAAAAAGAAACCGGAACTTCAGTCGCTCAAAAATTATTAGAACAGTTTAAGTTACCCTTTAAGTTTAATGACTGTGAAGCGATCGTAGAAGCGAGTATTGGTATAACTTCTAGTGCAATGAATTATCAACAACCGATGGATATCCTTAGAGATGTGGATATTGCAATGTATCGAGCTAAAAAGCAGGGAAGTGGTAACTATCAGGTTTTCGATCCGCAGATGCAAGCGGATGCGATCGCACGCCTCGAACTGGAGCAAGACTTGCGAAAAGCGATCTCTCAACAAGAATTTTGCTTGTACTATCAACCTATTGTTTCCCTCATTACTGAAGAAATTAAAGGTTTTGAAGCTTTAATCCGCTGGAATCATCCCAAAGGCATAATTTCACCCGATACATTTATCCCTATTGCTGAAGAAACAGGATTAATTAATCCTTTAGGTTGGTGGATTTTAGGGGAAGCTTGCAACCAGTTACGACGGTGGCAAGAGCAATTGCCCGATCTGCCTTTAAAACTGAACGTTAACTTTTCTCCCATTCAATTCCAGCAAGTTAATTTCTTTGAACAAATTGCAGAAATTTTACAACAAACTGGGATAAAGAAAAACACTTTAAATATAGAAATTACTGAAAGTTGTCTATTAAAAACAACAAATTTAAACTTTGAATTTTTAAAAGGTATTGGTGTTGGTATATGTATCGATGATTTTTGTACTGGCTACTCTTCATTAAGTTTACTCAAAAATCTGCCAATTGATACTTTAAAAATCGATCGTTCCTTTTTGCAAAACCTGGCTCGAAATCCCAAGGATACCATTTTAATTCAAACAATTATATTATTAGGTAAAAATTTAAATATGGAAATTGTTGCGGAAGGATTGGAAACTCAAGAACAAATAGAAATTCTTCGAGAACTAGGGTGTATTTTCGGACAAGGTTACTTTTTTTCTCGCCCCTTAGATAGTCATAATGCTACGCGGTTTATAGGCTTATAATTAAAATATTACCACCTGATTTTTAACCATCAATTTGATTTGTGTTATCGGCTTTGTAATCGTTGATAAATAACCGTAATTGTTTTTCCTGAAAGCTGGCAGCCAATTCACCTACCCGTTCGGCAAAGGGAATATATTTTGCATCCAATTTTTTTAACTGTTCAACTTGTTGAGTCACAGCTTTTAAATTACCTCTCATAACCAAATCGTATAAAATTACCAGTTCTTCATCTGGTGGTGGTACTAACAAAGAATCTGAATCCGATCGCACGGATTGATTGACATTTTGAGTGAGGTGAGAGGACTCTTGATATACCCAAGATATCCCTAAATGCTTTTGTAGCAATACAAATAACTCAGCCGCCTGTAAGGGTTTGGGTAAAAAAGCATTTGCCCCCATATCTAAACTCTTATGCTGCTCAGCTTCAAAAACGCTAGCTGAAGAAACGATAATGACTAAATCTTTAAATTTAGGTTGAGAGCGGAGACGGCTTACTAACTCGAAACCATCCATTTCTGGCATTACTAAATCAGTAATAATGGCATTAAATTGGTCACGCTCGACTTCTTTTAAAGCTTCTTTGGCATTAGCAGCTTCTAGCACTTCAAAGCCAAGGGGTGCTAACAAATTAACCAGCACAGATCGATTTTCCCACTTATCGTCAACTGCGAGAATTTTCAGTTTTGTTCCCTGATAGCCAGCGATCGCAGCTTGTAGCTGAATTGCCGATTCCCATTTACTAGCAGAAGGTAAATCTAAATCAAACCAAAATTGGCTGCCAGCATTTAACTGACTGTTAACTTGAATACTACCACCCATCATTTCGATAATTTTTAAGCTAATTGCCAATCCTAAACCCGTTCCTTCTGACATCTTATCGGTATTGCCTACCTGTTCAAAAGGTTGAAAAATTTTCTGCATTTTCTCTTCGCCGATCCCAACTCCCGTATCTTCAATTTGAAAGCGGATAGTGTTGAGGGCGTTTAATTCCTTCGAGTTAGGTTCTAAGGCTACTGATTTTATGAGTTGAACTTTGAAAGTAACGCCCCCTCGATCGGTAAATTTTACCGCATTACCTAAGAGATTAATTAAAATCTGCCTTAAGCGTTTTTCATCCCCTTGCACGTTGGTGGGTAAGGAAGAGTCAAATTGACCAATAAAGCTGATAGCTTTTTGTTCGGCTCTGAGGCGAAAGATTTGGCTGACATCCTCTAAAAATGCCCAAAAATGAAATTGCGTCGGGTAAAGTTCTATTTTGCTGGCTTCGATTTTAGAAAAGTCGAGGATGTCGTTAATTAAAGTGAGCAAATGAGAGCCACATTGATAAATAATTTTTAGACTACTCACCTCTTGATGGTCTAAGTTTTTTGAACGCATGAGGATTTGAGCGTAGCCTAAAATCCCGTTGAGTGGTGTGCGAAGTTCGTGGCTCATGTTTGCCAAAAATTCGCTTTTGGCTTTGTTAGCAGCATCGGCAGCTTCCTTGGCTATTTGCAATTCTATTTCTGCTTGTTTGCGATCGGTAAGATCGGTGTGAGAGCCGACTAAACGTAGGGGTTGGCCTTCCGCATCCCGCTCGACAACCCGACCTCGCGATAGTATCCACCTGTAGCTACCGTTTTTGTGCCGCATCTGAAATTCCCAACTATAAGGTTCGTTAGTTCCACTTTTTAAATAGTCTTCTAAAGAGTCTAATATCGGTTGTAAATTATCGGGGTTAACCAGTGTTTTCCAAGAGCTAAATAGGTTAATAATTTCGTTGTCTTGATAGCCTAACATGGCTTTCCATTGGGGTGAAAAATAGATGGTGTTTGTTTGGATTCGCCAGTCCCAGATGCCTTCATTAACGCTTTCTAGAGTTAATTGATACCTTTCTTCGCTTTGCCGGAGTGTCTCTTGTATCTGTTGGCGATCGCCCATTTCTTGCTCTAATGCTTGAGTTCTTTCTGCGACTTTTTGTTCTAAGGAGTGCGAATAATCTTCTAATTGTGCGTAGGACTGCTTGAGTTGCTGGCTCATTAAATTGAAAGAAGTCGCTAAAGCGCTGATTTCTTTAACGGAGGAAGCAGTTACTTTTTGCTCAAAGTCGCCGCCAGCGATCGCGCTTGTGGCTTTACCCAAACGCCGAATCGGTCGGGCTATCCATTCAGAAGTCACAATTCCCAAAACAGTTGCCAAAAATAGTGCCAAAACACATAATAAAATCGTCGTATGTCTACTCCTGTTAATTTGTTCCATAAAATCCTTTTCTGGAACCGCCATTACAATTAACCAATCAATCCCTTTACCATCTTGAAAAGGAAGAACTTGTACGAATTGTTTTTGTCCGTTTAGTAAGAAATCTAACGGCTGAGAATTTTTAATATAATTGAAATTGTTAAATCGCTCTGTTAGATATTTTGCAGTCGCTTGGGTTAAAATATCTTTGCTGTCAGTGGCTGGAAATCTTTGCCTATTTCGGTATGGTTTTTCTGATGTGGAAGTTGCCACTAGCATTCCGCTTCGCTCGATAATAAAAGTTTGTCCTGTTTTTCCAACTTTTAGAGTTTGCAAAAAATTCCCAATTAGGGATAAACGTAGAGTAGTTAACAAGACAGCAGTAGCTTTTCCATTTTTATCAAAAACTGGTTGCCCTGCTGTCATTATAGGGGTGATAATAAGTTCACCAAAATGTATCTTAGTCCAGGTGGGTTTACTAGCTTCCATGCTTTCTTTGTAAGCTGTAATTCTTCGGGGATCGAAATTTTTAACCACTTTGATTAATTTTCTTCTTTCTCCTTGACTGCCAGCCAAATACATGAATACTTGGTTCGGCTTGGTTGGACTTGTTGCTTGAAGGACTAGCTTTCTTTGATCGTTACTAATAATAGATACACCTTGGCCTTTTTCATTGATAATTGTTAGACCATCTACGCTATTAAAGCAATTTTTTTGTTGCCAAAAATGACGCTCCCATACTGTCAGGTTGTCTAGGCTAAATTGACCAAGACTAATAGCATCTGCATTAATTTGATTAACTAAATGGGGAACCGCTAGATAGGTATGCAAATTCTGCTCAATTCTCGTGGCAATTTCACGGCGCAACTGTGCCGCTACATTATTCACAGCTTTCTGTCCATTTTGTAACGAAAAATATCCGGTTAACCCTACGGCTGTAAAGATTTGTAAAACAAAGGGAAGAATTAAGACACGGCGTAGCGGCATTTTCTGGAACCTAGCAACATTTGTACCCATAACTTTTTAGGAAAAATGTATTTGTCTATACTCTAGAGCAACAGACTATTCACCAGACGTAGGACTCTTCTGTAGAGAAAGGGATAGGAAAGCCATAAGACTAGAGTGCGTTACAAAAACTTTACTTTCAAACAAAAAATGTTACATTTGTTAGCATCCTCGTTGAACTATAATATGATGATACACCAAGGAAACAAAGTTACTTTTTTCCCGCCCCTGAGATAGTCAGACCGCTACGCAGCTTATAATTGAAAAATCCTGCCGCAGATTGGCTCTGCAAACTGGCAGATTAGATAGTCAGGACGCTACGCGGCTTATAATTAAAAACCAAGGAGAAGGCTAAAGCTTTATGAATAATTTATCTTTCTCAAAAAACACCCTCTTAATTGTAGATGATAATCCTACAAACTTAGGTGTTATATTTAACGTTTTAGATGAGGCTGGACTAGAAGTTTTAGTAGCTCAAGATGGAGAAAGTGCGCTGCAAAAAATAGAATATGTCACCCCAGATTTAATTTTATTAGATATAATGATGCCGGGAATTGACGGATTTGAAACGTGTTCTCGACTGAAAAGTAACCCGTCAACTTCAGGAATCCCGATAATTTTTATGACGGCTCTTGGCAACACCGATCAAAAAGTCAAAGGTTTGAGCCTTGGGGCTGTAGATTATATCACTAAACCCTTTCAAAAAGAAGAAGTATTAGCTAGAATTCAAGTTCATTTAGAGTTGCGAAACTTGAGCAAAGATCTGGCAAGCAAAAATCAATTGCTCGAAGAAAAAATTGAAGAAAAAACGACTTTAGAAAAAACTTTACAACAGTTGAATCAAGAATTAGAAAAACGAGTTGAAGACCGAACCTCTGAACTAAAACAAGCTCTACAGACCATACAACAAGCTCAACTCCAATTAATCCAAAGCGAAAAAATGTCTACCCTCGGTCAATTAGTGGCTGGAGTGGCTCATGAAATTAATAATCCAGTAGGCTTTATCAAGGGAAACCTGACTCATGCTGAAACTTATATTCAAGATTTATTAGAAATTGTTCATCTTTATCAGCAACAGTTTCCCTCTCCAGGTGCAGCGATCGCCACTCGTGCCGAAGAAGTGGATTTAGAGTATCTAATAGAAGACTTACCCCAGCTTATTTCATCCATGAAAATGGGCGTAGAACGTATTCGTCAAATTAGTGTATCTTTAAGAACTTTTTCCCGCCCTGATAGTACATCAAAAGTAGAAGCTAACCTGCATGAAGGGATTGACAGTGCATTACTAATTCTACAACATCGATTAAAAGCAAATGATCTACGTCCGAAAATAGAAGTCGTTAAAGGATATGGAAATTTACCTCTAGTACCGTGCTACCCCGGACAGATAAATCAGGTATTTATTAACATTATTGCTAATGCCATTGATGCTTTAGAAGAGAATCTTATAAAGCAAAATTTGGCAGAAATTCAAGCAAATCCCAGACAAATTATGATTTGCACTGAAGTTGACTGCCAGCGAAATATTGCCATGATTCACATTAAAGATAACGGTTTGGGAATGCCCGAAGAGGTACGCACTAAAATATTTGATTATCTATTTACAACCAAGCCAGCAGAAAAAGGTACGGGATTGGGTTTATCAATTAGTCGTCAGATTGTTGTAGAAAAACATTGTGGTCAACTGAGTTGCTTTTCAGAACAGGGTGTTGGGACAGAGTTCATTATTGAAATTCCTTTAGCCTAAAGAGAGAGCGTAGGAATTAACGAATTTATTGGAGACTAAACCGACGTAGCAGGCAACGTCTCTACTCGGTCAATGAGACCCTTCATTTATACGCGCTATATAGCGGTTCAAAGCAGGATTTATCAACGCCCTTGGAGAAATGATGATTTTCATCCCCGCAGTTCCCCCAGCCAATCAATAAAAATTAAGAGAAGCCGCTAGGACTTACACATTGACAAAATGTTTATATTTTGTAGTTTATATTTTGTATAACTGCCCCTAGAGGCGATCGCTACAGCACTTCCGGATGTTATGAGGTACAGTAGCAGCAATTAGTAAACCAGTTTTTGAGATGTTTCGGATTAATTAA
>NZ_JAUBQS010000129.1:0-5030 GCF_036701355.1 Microcoleus sp. Pol12B3 | reverse complement strand
ATCACCAAATCCGATTAGCAATTCTGAAGGCTCAACCGCCTCTATTTTCTCCATCCTTTACATAAAAGCACTACCAAGGGCTGTTTTCGGTAAGCTTTCTTGGGGCGATTTGGGCATTTTCTGGAGTAATGAGCGCGGCGATGGCTGCACTAGATCGCATCCATGAAACCCCGATCGATCGAACTAGACCATTTTGGAAAGCCAAACTTATTTCTCTGGCGCTCAGTATCGGTACAATTGTGCTGTTAATTCTAGCATCGGGAGTAGTATTTGTCAGCGACTTAATTGTACAAGCTATTGCCCGCCAGAGTTGCCTGCTGGAGTCCGTCGCCAATTGCGATTTAAAAGATGTCCAAAATTGCTTGCTCCTCGCCGGCAATTGCCCTTTAGAGTCGCAACTGTTAGGTGCTTGGCGGCTGTGGAGGTGACCGATTTCTTTGGGAATTGTATCGCTGGCTTTTGCATTTATTTACCGCTACGGGCCTAGTCGCCGTCAACCAGATATTCCTATTGTATCAGGAGCTGTTTTTGCTGCTATTTTGTGGGCGCTATTTTCAGCTTTATTTCGGTTTTATGTTTTGCATTTGGGCAATTACACTTGGACTTACGGCACAATCGGAAGTTTTATTGTGTTGCTGCTGTGGCTGGATATTTCTTCTTTGGTAATGCTGATAGGCGCTCAGTTGAATGTGACGGTGGGAAAGGCTATAAAACAATCAAAATTAAAATAATTTGTTAATTTTGAATAGTTAATTGTTATTTGCCGGATGCTGGCTTATCTACGGAGTAAAGTGCTGAGGATGCCTGCAACAAAAGACAGAAAAATCAGTATCCAAATGACACCACCGGGAATGAATGTCAAGAGGCCAACACCTCTGAGAATCCAAACTAGGAGGGTGAGGCCCAGGATAGTCAAAAAGATGCGGGTAGATAGTCGCATTTGAAATCTAGGAGAATTAGTCATGTTGAATGTTAAAGTTTTGTCTGGATCAATGATAGCTGCTTTGCTGGCGATCGGCAGTTATCTCACCTTAATTTCCACTCCCGGTTCCACTGTTGCGCTTAGGGCTACAAATGTGCTGGGAGGAGCGGCAAATGCTGCTCAAAAAACACCTTCTGCCAGTTTAACAATTTCCGATCGCACAATTGGAGCGGCGAAGGTGGGGATGACTTTCGGAGGATTGAAAAAGGCTCTGGGTTCCACGGCGCAGTTTAAGGTAGAGTCTCCTTTTATGGTAGACTTTGATGCTGTGGCTGTCAGCCAGTCGGGAAAAGTGCAGTATCGGATTATTTATGCTGCGGGTACAAAGCTAAAAGATACGGATGTCATTGAACTTTTGATGACTGAGAATTCTAATTATAAAACAGTTCAGGGCGTCGGGCCGGGAATGACTCTGAAACAAGCTGAGGCAATTTACGGCAAAGCTACTTTATCTTATAACGTGGATAATGAAATGAGAGAAGGGGTTGTATTTGCCAAGCAACCAACTAGAAAAATTATGTTTGTTCCCAAGGCTGATGGGAAGCAGTTTGCGGGAGTTTACGGAGCAGGTCAAGGGGGATTTTATCAGACTAATAAATATCAGCCGAATGCTGTGATTCGCTCTGTGATGGTGCGGAAGTAAGGCGGTAAAACGAATGGCTTCACGGGGACGAGTTACCCCATACTTGCCAGAAGAGATTCAAAAAGCTCTCGAAGAATGGGCAGAAGAAGACAGCAGATCTGTTAGCAGTTTGGCAACGTACCTACTGCCGAAATCTGTTCGAGAGCATCAAGAGTTGAAAAAAGATAAATCAGAAAGCGATCGCCCGCAATCCCATCCGCCTATATCTGCGGTCAAAAAAAGAACCACCGCCTCAAAAAAATAAGGTGGGCCGCAGCCCACCCTACCCAAATTATTTCGCAGTCACCAACTGTGCCGGCAGCCGCTTAAACGCCAACCTTTCATTCTCGATATCCACAAAAATGGTATCGCCGTCAGCAAAATCTCCCCGCAAAATACCCTTCGCCATTTGCGTTTCCAACTCCCGCTGGATTCCCCGCTTCAATGGCCGTGCACCGTAAACCGGATCGTAACCAATTTCTGCTAAGAAGTCGATCGCAGATTCCGACAATTTGAGAGACATTTTGCGATCTGCTAACCGTTTTTCCAAGCGCTTAACTTGCAACAGCACAATCTGCCGCAGTTCCGTCTTACTCAAACCGTGGAAGATAATCATCTCATCAATCCGGTTCAAGAATTCTGGGCGGAAAGTTCCCCGCATCGCTTCCATCACCCGACTCCGCATTTGTTCGTTATCTCCGGCCACATCTAAGATGTATTGAGAGCCAACATTCGATGTCATAATAATCACAGAATTCTTAAAGTCTACCGTGTGACCTTGAGCATCGGTAACGCGGCCGTCATCCAGAATTTGCAGCATGATGTTGAATACATCCGGGTGCGCTTTCTCGATTTCATCGAATAGAATCACTGAGTAAGGACGGCGGCGCACAGCCTCCGTTAATTGTCCGCCTTCATCGTAGCCAACGTATCCCGGAGGCGCACCAATTAACCGCGAAACCGCGTGTTTCTCCATGTATTCCGACATATCAATTCGCACGATCGCTTCTTCCGTGTCGAACAGATAAGCCGCTAATGCTTTAGCTAACTCAGTTTTCCCTACACCCGTGGGGCCGAGGAAGATAAAACTCGCAACCGGACGATTGGGATCGGCTAAACCTGCGCGCGATCGCTGAATTGCATCTGCAACCGCCGTCACTGCTTCATCCTGTCCGATTACCCGCTTGTGCAGTTCATCTTCCAAGTGCAGAAGTTTCTGCATTTCCGATTCAACCAACTTGCTAATCGGAATTCCCGTCCACTTGGAAATAATCTCGGCAATGTCACCTTCTGTGACTTCTTCCCGCAGCAAAGTTTTACCTGTGGTTTGAGTTGCTGACAGTTGAGATTCAGCTTCTTGCAGTTGTTTTTGCAATTCGGTTAACTTGCTATATTTCAACTCAGCAGCACGGTTCAGGTCATATTTTAATTCAGCTTGCTGAATTTCAATATTCACCTTATCAATCTGTTCTTTAATCTTTTGAATGCTGCCGATGACACCTTTTTCCGATTGCCACTGGGCATTCAAAGCGCTTTGCTGTTCCTTGAGGTTTGCTAAATCTTTTTCCAGTCTTTCCAAGCGTTCGATCGAAGCAACGTTACTTTCTTTTTGCAGCGACAGTCTTTCCATTTCTAGCTGCAAAATCCTGCGGTCAATTTCGTCTAGTTCTTCCGGCTTGGAGGTAATCTCCATTTTGAGTTTAGCCGCTGCTTCGTCCACTAAGTCAATGGCTTTGTCTGGAAGGAAGCGATCGCTAATATATCGAGTAGACAAAGTAGCCGCCGCCACTAGGGCGCTGTCGGAAATTTTTACCCCGTGGTGAACTTCGTACCGTTCTTTCAAGCCCCGCAAAATCGAGACAGTATCTTCAACTGTCGGTTGGTCAACATAAACTTGTTGAAAACGGCGTTCTAGTGCCGCATCTTTTTCGAGGTACTTGCGGTATTCGTCGAGAGTTGTAGCGCCGATACAGCGCAATTCTCCCCTAGCTAACATGGGTTTAAGTAAATTGCCGGCATCCATCGAGCCTTGAGTTGCGCCAGCACCGACAACGGTGTGAATTTCATCGATAAATAAGATGACTTTGCCGTTGCTGTCGGTAACTTCTTTGAGTACCGCTTTCAAGCGTTCTTCAAATTCTCCCCGGAATTTTGCACCGGCAATTAAAGCGCCCATATCTAGGCTAATTAATTGTCTGTCTTTGAGAGATTGCGGCACATCTCCGGTGATAATTCGCTGGGCGAGTCCTTCGGCGATCGCAGTTTTGCCGACTCCCGGTTCCCCAATCAATACCGGATTATTTTTGGTGCGACGGCTCAAAATTTGAATCGTGCGGCGGATTTCGTCATCGCGTCCGATTACCGGATCGAGTTTGCCTTGACGCGCTGCTTCAGTCAAATCTCGGCCGTATTTTTCCAGCGCTTCGTATTTGCCTTCTGGATTTTGATCTGTCACTTTGTTGTTCCCCCGGACTTGGGCAATGATATCTTTGAGCTTGGCTTCATCTAGTTTAAATTCTTGCAGTAGATTTTTGCCAAAGCGATCGTCCTTAACGTAACCTAGTATCAAATGCTCGATCGAAATAAATTCATCGCCGTACTCTTTGCGATAAGTTTCGGCGCGATCGAGCAAAGTGTCGAGAGAACGACCTAGATAAACGTTGCCGCCGCTTCCAGTAATTTTCGGCTGGCGACTGATAAACTCATCAGTGCGATCGCGCAATTTTGCTACAGAAACTCCAGCTTTGTTAAATAAGCTGCTAGCAAGCCCTGATTCTTGTTCCAGCAAAGCTTTCATCAAGTGTTCGCTTTCTAGCTGCTGCTGCTGACCTGCTTTGACGATTTCGGGGGTGCGGGCGAGGGCTTCCCAGGCTTTTTCTGTAAATTGGTTTGGATTATTCGGTTGCATAAATTTTAATTCCCTGAATTCAAAATGATGACTGCTGTAGAGGCAATTGCTCGATCGCCCGTACAATTGTCATTGTAGGGAGTTGCGGAGGGCGATCGGATCGGTGTTCCCCTATCTTGAGATAGGTATTTCCGTCCTGTGTAGCAGTCCCTCGCAAGCAAAAGCAAACTGTCGCGCCTAAAAGTTGGACTCTTGGATAAGACCAACTCTCACATTAAAAATGCTTTCTACTGCCACTTGAAAAAACGGCACATTCTTAAACAGTCTCCTGCTGCGGAAAATGGAGAAACACTCATGTAAATAGGAGAGAGGACTCGAGAAGCGTCACAGTCCTATAGCTAAACCCAAAGCGTTATTGTTTTACTCATCAATAACAGCCGCTATAACTCTCACACCTGGAAAATATAGCTATGAAAATTTTACCTTTAATTTCGTTAGGTATTATCCCACATTCCGCAGATATTTAAGCAGAGAGAAAGGAAGATAGATTCGGCAACACAAAACCCCCAAACGATTGC
>NZ_JAUBQS010000034.1:0-70613 GCF_036701355.1 Microcoleus sp. Pol12B3 | reverse complement strand
AACGGAAAAACTTTGGGGTTCCAACTTTTCACAACTGATAAAAAAATTCCACCCACATCTGCGGAATGTGGGTTTTAATACAGGATAAATGATATTTTCACCAATGGCGATTTCCGAGTGGTAAAATACTCCGTCATTGAAAATCAATTCTAATTCATTCTGAAAAACTTCGCTGACTGCAAATTATGTTTCGAGAATAAAATTATCCTATAGGCAACTAATTTTGAATTATTTCGCGACCGCGCTGCTACTTTTATAGTTACTAAAAGGCATTGCTTAACTTCTCTCAGTAGGGGTTAGGTAAGCCTCGGTGCACCCTAGAGATAGAGTTTGTGCGAATGAAAAAATGATTAATAACTAATAAATAAGCCACCTAAAATTAGCCCGATCGCAATTAACGCCACCCAGATAAACCTATTATCTTTCGTATTAACCTGACTCAAATCTATCGGCTCTGGTACGACTGGCTTGGGTTTAGCGTACTTGATATCAGGGTTCGGATTAGCTTGAAAACTGATTGATTGATTTTCATCTAAAGCCGCCAAATCAGGAATTTTCACCATCCATTCAGGAGGGATAGTGAGTTTGGGAGCTTCGAGAATGAACAGCAAGCGCTTTGCTTGTTGGCGGGTTTCTTGGCGGGGATGGCGGGTGAGCGCACGGCAAAGCTCGATCGCCCTTTCTGTATTGCCAGAGGCTTCGTAGGCTGTCACTAGCCACATCTGCACTTCACCGCCCAACCGCGAATTTCGATCGACTAAACCGGTAGCTGTTTCTAAACTCTGCACAGCTTGAGCATATCGGCCACTCTCAAAAGCTACTTGCCCAGCTTGATACTCAGTTTGAACAATTTCTAACTTTTCTGAAGTCACGAGCACCCACCCAATTCACAAATATTAATTCCCAAATTCCCCAAACGCTAGAATTCGCTGTTGTGTTGCGGCATACCCGACTCGTTGTCGCGTTTGGAACCCAGCAAGTCTAAATGGTCTACCTTAATTACCGGCTTCGAGCGATTTGAACCTGTATTGCGGTCTTGCCAGCGATCGAACTTCAAAGAGCCTGTTACGCCAATTAGAGAGCCTTTGCGAACGTAGTCAGCAGCAATCTGCGCTGTTTTGCCCCAGATTTCCAGATTGAACCAGTCTGGTTGATCGCTGTTCTTGGTTCTGCGATTCACTGCCAGCGTCAAACTACACTTAACTGTACCCGACTCAAAATACTTAACGTCCGGGTCGCCGCCGACGCGGCCTACTAAAGTCACAACATTAAGACTCATAAACTTTTTTGGGAATGTGGTCGATCGGTGATGTAGTTAAACAGTCCACACGCGCATTAGCCTCCAAACTGAACTTGGAACAACGCTTGTGAGGCTTCATCCTGATTGTACACCCAGTTAGCAGAACATATTGATGGTGGATGATTGGCAAGTCTGCGCTCAACCTGAGCTCGACAATGTACATTTCTGACTAGACTCAGGATGAAAAACGTAATAGAATCCACCTCGGTTACACTTTTGTAACAACATTATTGCACACAATAGTATTTTAGTTTTTGGGGGGGGTACGAATCAGTGGGTCTTCTCAATCGATTTTCGTTATCTAGAGATATGGGTATCGACCTCGGTACTGCTAACACGCTCGTTTATGTATCGGGCAAAGGTATTGTTCTGCAGGAACCTTCTGTAGTAGCGATCGACCAAGATTTAAAAATACCGCTGGCTGTTGGAGAAGAAGCAAAAAAAATGCTCGGCCGCACGCCAGGGAATGTCATAGCACTGCGCCCGCTTCGCGACGGGGTAATTGCAGACTTCGATACGGCAGAACTGATGCTTAAGACTTTTATCCGCAGAGTTCACGAAGGCCGAAGCTTAGTTTCGCCGCGGATAATTATTGGCATCCCCAGCGGTGTCACCGGAGTAGAGAGGCGTGCTGTTATTGAGGCGGCGACTCAGGCCGGTGCTAGAGAAGTACGGTTAATTGATGAACCCATCGCTGCAGCGATCGGGGCTGGACTGCCTGTTGCTGAGGCAACTGGCAATATGATTATAGATATAGGCGGAGGTACGACGGAAGTTGCGGTTTTGAGTTTGCAAGGTACGGTGATCAGTGAGTCTGTGCGGGTAGCCGGCGACGAACTCAATGAGGCGATCGTCCAATACATGAAAAAAGTTCACAATTTGGTCATCGGCGAACGCACTGCTGAAGAAATTAAAATTCAGGTGGGTTCTGCATATCCAACTCCAGAGGATGACGATGTAATGATGGAAGTGCGGGGCTTGCACTTACTGTCGGGTCTGCCGCGAACTGTTACTATCAAAGGCCCAGAAATTCGGGAAAGTATGTCGGAACCGCTTTCAGTAATTGTGGAAGCTGTCAAGCGTACTTTGGAACGCACCCCTCCTGAATTAGCAGCAGATATTATTGACAGGGGAATTATGCTGGCTGGTGGTGGCGCGCTGATGAAAGGTTTAGATACTCTGATCAGTCACGAAACAGGAATTGTCACTCACGTGGCAGCAGATCCGCTGTCATGCGTGGTTTTGGGAACTGGTAGGGTATTAGAAAACAAACAGTTGGAACGGGTTTTCAGCGGGCAGTCGTCGCGCAATATGTAGTTAACAAATTTGGGATTGTGGATTTAGAAATACGGCTGCAATCTCAAATCTAAAATCCTGACATAACAATTTTAGATTACTGAAATTATGCTAAAAAATACATTCCGAAAGTGGTGGGATCTGCGGCTGCAAATTGCTCTTTTAGGTTTAGCTGTAACTGCCGCTTGGGGAGTTCGACAAACACAAGGTGCTGCTGTATTTGAAGTTTACAATTGGGTGACTCGTCCGTTTCATGCCAACGGCTCTGGGCAAGAGGAACTCATCTCGGCGCGAACTCAAGAATTGCAAGCGCAGCTATTAGAATTAGAAAATCAAAATCAGAAGCTAAAAGAGCTTTTAGGTTACGTTTCGGCTAAGAAACCAGCAGGGATTGTAGCTCCTATTGTCGGTCGCAGCGCCGACCACTGGTGGCAGCAAGTAACCTTGGGGCGCGGCAGTAACGATGGCATTAAAACAGATTTTACTGTAATGGGCCCCGGCGGTTTAGTCGGCAGGGTTGTCAGCGTTACTCCTAATACTAGCTTGGTGCTGTTAGTCAGCGACGCTACGAGTCAATTGGGTGTGGGAATTACCCGCAGTCGCCACATGGGTTTTATGCGCGGGAAAGGCGGAAATCAGGCTGTGATGGAGTTTTTTGAGAATGTTCCCAATGTCAAGCCTGGGGATGTGGTTTCAACTTCTTCTTACAGTCAGTTGTTCCCTCCTGGTTTGCCGGTGGGAAAAGTGGTTTCGGTGGATATGAATAAAACTCCGGCTCCAGAAGCTGTGGTTGAGTTCTCTGCACCGATGAATGCTCTGGAGTGGGCGGTGGTTTACCCCCACTCTAAGCAAGTCGAACCAAAGGATTCGCAGAATCAATCTTCTGCACCATCTGAGGGAGCACAGCAACAATGAAAGCTTTATCTCGGATGTCTTCGCCGCGATCGCGCCAATTTCTCAACTTCGCAGTTACATTTCTATCTGTGATGCTGTGCATACTGATATTGCCCACTCGGATGCCGGGAATGGAATTGCTGGGAATTGGACCGAACTGGCTGTTAATTTGGTTGGTAGCTTGGAGTATTAAGCGGAAACGTACAGTTTGGGGAGCTGCTAGCATGGGCTTGGTTTTGGGGTTCCTTCAAGATGCGATGACGGCTCCTCATCCCACCCATGCTGTCAGTCTAGTGGTTGTAGGAGTCTTAACAGTTGTTTTGCAGAAAACCTGGTCGATTCCGGTAGATATTGTTGAGAGAGATCCGATCCCGATCGCGTTAATTGTGTTTGGGATGGCGGTGGTAGCGGAAACGGTGATGGGGCTGCAATTTTTTTCTATGGGCGATCGGGCTTTACTGGAAATTTGGAGCTATCACCAGCGAGTGGCTTTGTGTTCTGCTATTCTTAGCAGTCTGTGGGCCCCGGTGATTTATTTTCCTCTCAATCGCTTGTGGGAAATGACCAAGAATGTAGAAAAACCTTAGTCAGCGATTAGTTATCAGCCATTGGTCATTAGTCCTTATTCCTTAGTCAACAGTGAACAGTCAACAGTTAACTGTTCACTAATTACTGTTAACTGTACTCATTCTACTATTACTTGTTGGCCCGAACCTAATAAGTGATGAACGGCAATAATCAAATCGCTGAGAATGAAATTAGGCTGGTGCTTTTGCAGTTGATAGCGGCTACGAATTCCGCAGGTAACGGCAATTGTAGTTATTCCCAATGCTTTGCCTGCGAGGATGTCTGCTTCTGTATCTCCGATCATCCAAGCCGAACCCAGCGATGACTCAAATTCTTCTGCAACTTCAGCCAACAATTCAGTTTTTAAGGCTGTATAGTTGTGATAGGCGGCATCCGCCATCTGAGTTCCGCGAATGCTGGTAAACAGTCTGGCTAAACCGTAATTTTGTAACAGTTGAACGGCTTGATTTCTCGGTCGCAGGGTGACTAAAATCAGCCGCACGCCGCGGGAGTGCAGGAGTCCGATCGCCCATTGTACTCCCGGCTGGATGCGATCTAAGTGCAACAAGTCTGGCTGATTGACAATCTGACTGACGCATCCAAGAAAAACGTGAATTTCTTCTCCCGACAAGCCGGAACTTTTAGCGATTTCAGCATCGGGTACTCGGTTTTGTTTCATTTGCCAAAACTGCTGTTTGCTGAGGATTTGAAGGTTGAGGTTGATTCCCCTAGTAAGATAAGCTGCTTGAGTGTCGGTCAATCCCTGTTGATAGGTGGCATAGTAGCGATCGGACACATCGACTATGGGCCCGTCTAAATCGCAAAATACCGTCATCCGGGGGGACGAGTCAGCCTCTGATGGTAGCTTGTACTGAAGGTTTTCGGAGTCTTGGGCGACAGCAGTTAACATAAAACGTTAAGTAAATCAAGGGAGTTATACATTTCTCGACTGTAGCAAAAAATGTATAAGTTATAATACAAAAATTTTAATGATTTCATTAAAAAAACCTATTAATTTTTTGAGGATGGGGCTCAAGAAAGGCGATAGAGCAAGCCTGCGCGTCGATAAAATTCAGGGAAAAAGTGATTTTTGTGGCTGTTAATATGTGCTTTAGCCATTAAAGTTTAGAATTAAGTTTTTAGTCTTTTGTAATTTACCCATGCTCAAACAAAGCGATTTTGTTAGGAATTCGGACACTAATCGAGTAGAGGTGCTGTCCGAAGCACTGCCTTACATTCAACACTTTGCCGGTCGCACCATAGTGGTCAAATATGGCGGTGCGGCGATGAAAGATAGCAATCTCAAAGACAAGGTGGTTCGGGATATTGTGCTGCTAGCTTGCGTGGGGATGCGTCCGGTTGTGGTTCACGGCGGCGGCCCGGAAATTAATATTTGGCTGGAAAAATTGGGAATTGAGCCGCAATTTAAGGATGGTTTGAGAGTGACTGATGCGGCGACAATGGAAGTTGTAGAAATGGTTTTGGTGGGGAAAGTAAATAAGGAAATTGTTTCGTTAATCAACCAAGCTGGTGGCAAAGCAGTGGGATTGTGTGGCAAGGATGCGAATCTGATTCAAGCTCGTCCAGATGGCCGGGAAGGAATTGGATTTGTTGGTGAAGTCAGCGGCGTGAAAATCCAGATTTTGGAGTCTTTGGTGAACAGCGGTTATATTCCGGTGGTGTCGAGCGTGGCAGCCGATGAAAACGGTCAATCTTACAACATTAATGCTGACACGGTAGCTGGGGAAATTGCGGCTGGTTTGGGAGCAGAAAAGTTGATTTTGATGACTGATACTGCGGGAATTTTAGAGGATTATCACAAGCCGGATAGTCTGATTGCTAAGTTAGATATTCAAGAAGCAAGAGAGTTGGTTGAGTCTGGAGTTGTCTCTGGGGGGATGATTCCGAAAGTTAATTGTTGTGTGCGGAGTTTGGCTCAGGGTGTGAAGGGTGCTCACATTATTGACGGTCGAATTCCTCATGCTTTGCTGCAAGAAATCTTTACGGATGCGGGGATTGGGTCGATGATTGTGGCTTCTGAGTTTAGCAGCGCGAACTTAAGGCCTAAGTAAGGCGTAAATCCTAGCGTGGGGAGGGCGGGTGCGTGAAATGGGTAAACTCGCTGCGATCGCGTATATCCAACTAAACCTGCCCCTAAAAACCTTGAAAAGGTACTTCTGGGAACTTACTTCAACTAATTCTAACCGTTGTTGGATTTCAGCTTTTCTTAAACTACGATCGCACACTTGAGAGTTTTGGATTCTGTTGCGATTCTTAAGCCGATTTCAAATACGCGATTAGCGCTAGTGGAACCACAATACGCATCTATTTCTAGTTTACCAGTTAGACTTGTGGGAACTATTGTTGAAGTGTATGATACGGGAAAGGAATGTCAGTATTTACTGGAGTTTGCTGATAGTCAAGGGAGTGAATATGCTATGGCTATGTTGAAAGCTGATGAAATTTTAGTTCTGCAATATGAACTGGCAGTTGCTTAGTAAAGCGAGGGGGATAGAAGTTAGATAATGGCGATTCGCTACGGGATAGCTTTGCACGCGCGTACTTTAGGAAAAAGAACAATTGCGCTACACCCAAAACATTAGGAAACTGCTTTGAGGTATTGGGTGACAGGCTTCATATCGATGTCATCGTGCGAAGTCAGTATTTTAAATGACAGGGGATGTCGGCTGCAATCAAAACTTCCAAATCGCGATCGAGCTTTGACCAATCCTCATAAATGCCGACTTGCCTGAGTTACACAAGTTAAAGATGAATCTTTCGAGTCATTCACTCCCGTGTTTTGTACTGAATATCAAAACCTGCCTTTTCCCCAATTTCTTCGATATCCCAGTCTACAAGTGCCATATCCGTCGCTTCAACGGCTAGGGCAATATGACCGGGCGGTATGGGGTCAAGAGGATCGCAGCACCAACCCTCAGAATGGTTCCATACACTTTGACCTTGAGATTATCGAATTTTCATGTCTTTTGCCTCACTGAAAGTAGCAGCGAAACCAGGCTTTGCCTTCACGACGAACATCTGCAAGAGACCGTTTATATTCAGTTGCTATAGCAATCCTAAATCATTTGTGAATTTCTTACTCCCTCCCCTTGGGTTCGGGGAGAGTTGGGGTGGGGTGAAAATTTACAACTCCTGCAAGGATCGCTATAGCTAATTTAGGATGATTGCATTTACGACCTAGAGCTTAGCTATACAGAGGCTTTGATGGTTTTTCAAGAAGTCTAAAGATGTAGTGAGGGAAATTCGTCTTCCCTAGCAAAAGACCCTTCCTGGATTGACTCCTGGAAGGGTTGCACCATCGATTCTTCCACTTTTAATCAGGATTGGGACTCCCACTGTTGCTCCCAAACGTCGAGGAAATTGTGCCGGATGCCCAGAAGGTAAACTTCGTACTCAAAGATGCCGCTATCCCGTGATTAAAAAGGCTAAAGGTCGGTTCCAAAAATCACCAAAAGTCGTAACTTAACCTTGAAAACTATTTCTAAATTCACTAACATCTCACTCCGGTAACCAGGAGTCAATTTATGCTTAGTCTAAACTCCAATCTAGATGAAGTATTTAACACTAAGTCCGACACTAAAAATTAATGTTCTTGTGGGGCGGGTACTGCGACCCGCCCCAACTGAATTTATGTTGCTTTAGCCGGACAGGATCTTACTCATTGCTTAACTTACAAATTGCAACTCATATCCCCCGATAATTGACTGAAACGCGCATTTTCCCGATAGTCTACCGGACAGTCAATAACGCAAGGAACATCTTGAGCAAGGGCTTCTTTCAGAATCGGAATTAAATCTGTTGCAGATTCCACTCGATAGCCTTTTAAACCCATACTTTCCGCAAATTTCACAAAATCAGGGTTGCCAAATTTGACGAAATCTGAATGACCAAAATAATCTTGCTGCTTCCATTCAATTAACCCATAACCGCCGTCATTAAAGATCAGCGTCACAAAATTAGTACCGACTCGCAAAGCAGTTTCTAATTCTTGGCAGTTCATCATAAAACCGCCGTCGCCGGTGGCTGCTATTACTTTGCGATCGGGATAAACGAGTTTTGCCGCCACCGCACCCGGAATCGCAATTCCCATCGCCGCAAATCCGTTAGAAATCAGACAGGTATTCGGGCGATCGCAATGATAGTGCCGCGCAATCCACATTTTGTGAGCTCCCACATCAGATATCAGAATATCTTCCGGGCCCAGGACTTGCCGCAAATCGTAAATGAGTTTTTGTGGCTTGATCGGGAAACCGTCGTCGGCTGCATATTGTTCGTACCCAGCGCGAATATCCGCCCGCAATTGCTTAGCAAAAGGGTCTACTTTCTCCATGCGATCGGCACGCTGCAAAATTTCATTGAGGGAATCAGAAATATCTCCCACAACTTCTATAAGAGGAATATAACTGCTGTCAATTTCTGCTGGCAAAGATCCAATATGAATAATCGGAATTTTTCCTTCTGGATTCCACTTCTTCGGGGAATATTCAATCAAATCGTAGCCAACAGCAATCACTAAATCCGTTTCTTCAAAAGCACAGCTAATATAATCCCGTTTTTGCAGTCCCGTCGTCCACAGTGCCAAAGGATGAGTGTAAGGAATTACACCTTTGCCCATGAAAGTATTAGCTACGGGAATATTCAATCGAGTAGCAAATTGTGTCAAAGCATCGCTGGCGTTAGCACGGATCGCGCCGTTTCCTACTAAAAGCAGAGGACTTTTAGCCTTAGAAATTGCCACAGCAGCTTTATTCAAGCTTTGGTAAGCGCCAAAAGTTTTTTCGCGGTTGTCTTTGGTGAGCGGATTTCCTTCAGCAGGCATTGCTGCGATGTTTTCAGGTAAGTCAATGTGAACTGCTCCGGGCTTTTCACTTTGAGCTACTTTAAAGGCTTTGCGGACAATTTCTGCCGTCGTGCTGGGGCGAACAATTTGAGCATTCCACTTAGTAACTGGCTCAAACATGGCAACCAAATCTAAATATTGGTGCGATTCTATGTGCATCCTGTCTGTGCCGACTTGTCCGGTAATTGCTATTAAAGGAGCGCCGTCTAAATTGGCGTCAGCCACTCCTGTCATTAAGTTAGTTGCGCCTGGACCCAAGGTGGACAAGCAAACGCCGGCTTTGCCGGTGAGACGACCGTAAACGTCGGCCATGAAAGCCGCGCCTTGTTCGTGACGAGTAGTAATAAATTTAATTGAAGAGTTTCTCAGGGCTTCTAGAATTTCTAAATTTTCTTCTCCGGGAAGTCCGAAGACGTATTCGACGCCTTCATTTTCTAAACATTTCACCAATAGTTGAGCTGTGTTCATTTCCGTTTCTCTCCTCGGTTAATGGGGGTTTTTGGTCTTTTTCAACCGATCGCAAAAATACTATACGGACATTTTTAACCGCAGGTAAACGCAGATAAACGCAGACTTATGTAGATTTGTGCGATCGGTTGATAGAGTGGGAGCTTATTTCACCCACACTGTTTTAATGTTAACAAATTCATGAATTCCTTGGATGCTCAATTCGCGTCCGTAACCGGAGCGTTTGATGCCACCGAAGGGCAATCTCGGGTCGGATTTTACTAAACCGTTGATGAATACCGCGCCGGCCTCTAGTTCGGAAATAAAGCGATCGCTCTCTGAGTTTACTGTAGTCCAAGCTGACGCACCCAAGCCAAAAGATGTGCTATTTGCGAGTTCGATGGCCTCATCGATGCCTGCAACTCGGAATACTAAAGCTACAGGCCCGAAAAATTCTTCTTGACGGGCAGAGGCATTCGGCGGAATGTCTGCCAGAATAGTTGGCAAGTAGAAATTGCCGGTCTTCTCTGACAATGGGCGGCCACCTGTCAGAAGTTTTGCTCCCGATTGGATGCAAGTTTGTACTTGATTGTCCAAGTCTTGGAGGATTGCGGGAGTAGCTAAAGGGCCGATATCGGTTTCGGGCAACATCGGATCGCCTACTTTTAATTGCTCGAATTTTTCGACAAATCCTGTGATAAATTCGTCGGCAATCTCTTCTGCTAAAATAAAGCGTTTGGCGGCGATGCAAGATTGACCGTTATTGAGCATCCGGGATGTCACAGCAGTTGATAAAGCTGCTGCTAAATCGGCGCTGGACATCACAATAAATGGGTCGCTCCCTCCCAATTCCAGCACTACTTTTTTCAAATTTTTCCCCGCATTTGCTGCCAAACTTTCACCCGCTGGTTCGCTACCGGTAAGAGTTGCTGCTTTTATACGATCGTCCGCAACGATATCGGCTACTTTGTCGGCGCCGACTAACAAAGTTTGAAAAACTCCTTCGGGAAAGCCAGCAAGCGTAAAAATTTCTTCGATTTTCAAAGCGCACTGAGGCACGTTGGAAGCGTGTTTGAGCAAGCCGACATTGCCCGCCATCAGTGCTGGCGCCGCAAACCGAAAAACTTGCCAAAATGGAAAATTCCAGGGCATGACGGCTAAAATAGGGCCCAGCGGTTGGTAGCGGACAAAGCTGCTGCTAGCGTCAGTGGTTGCCGGTACATCTGCCATAAATTGAGCGGCATTTTTGGCGTAATACCGACAAACTAAGGCACATTTTTCCACTTCGCCGATCGCAGATTTGAGCGTTTTGCCCATTTCCAGGGTCATCATTTCAGCGTAAATTTCGCGATCGCGCTCCAAGATATCTGCTGCTTTCTGCATCCACAGAGATCTCTGCTCAAACGGCAGTTGGCGGTATTTTTTAAAAGCTTGCTGTGCTAATTCCAGCTTAGCTTCTATCACCTCATCCGCGATCGGCTCAAAAGTTTTCAGCGTTTCTCCCGTTGCCGGGTTGATAGTAGCAATAGCCATTGTTTCATCTCCTGTGTGAAAAACACAAAACTCCCTGCTAGTTTTCAGCCTAGGCAGGGAGTTGTATCAAGGTATTACAAAATAGGAATTTACCGGCCACGTTTTCTTTCAGGTCTTGCCAAGTTGCAAGTGCCGCGATTTGTTTAAATTTCTCTATTTTTAATTATAGTTCAGAGTCTCGATCGCAAATCTTAAGAAAATTTGTCTTTCTGAAATCACGCACAAATCTCAAGAACAGGCGAGGCGGCCTGTTCCACAAAAGTTAAATGTTTTTGTGGGGCGTCCCCCCCGCCCCTGATATCGTTTTCGGTTGCATCGGAATAATAAAATCGAGTCAACAGTTAAAACTCAACCATTCAGTTTTTCGACCCGCCCGTCAACAGTCAACAGTCAAGAGTCAAGAGTCAACAGTCAACTATTCCGGAGGAGTGCAACCGGAATTGATATGACAGCTTTATTCACAACTAATGGTGCAAGATGGATGAAATATCTTGTCGGGTGTCACGCCCGCCTTGCATTCTCAAGAACAGACCCGACGGCCTGTTCCATTACACATTTCTCAATTCCTCTCCCTCAAACAGACTGTTCCTGGACGTAATCCTGCACGTAAGACTGATAGTAATACCTGCTGCCTTTATCGTTATTCGCCACCATTCCCAACAGCGGAATTCCAGCCATTTTTAAATCTTCAAAAGCCAACAACAGCGCCTCCCGCTCAGTTTGATGCAGCCCCACTACCAGCATCAATCCGTTAGTGTGAGCCGCCAACAAATTCGCATCCGCCAAACCTAAAAGCGGTGGAGTATCGTAAATAACTAAGTCAAAATGATTTGACAAAGTTGCCATTAAATGAGGCATTTTTCGGGAAGAAAGCACCTTTGTGGGATCGAGAGGAACCGGGCCGGAAGTTAACACAAACAAATTTTCATCGCGGGGCGATCGCAAAATCAACTGTTGCACATCCACATCATCCGCGATCGCATTGTGCAAGCCTTGCCAATTCGGTAAACCCAGCATTTCGTGTACCTGCGGGCGCCGCAAATCCGCATCAACTAACAGCACTTGCTGGCCCATTGCTGCTGCTGCCCGCGCCAGATTGACTGCTACAGTAGACTTGCCATCAGCTACTTGACAAGAAGTAATTACACAAGAATTGATGGGAGTATCAAGGTTGAGTAAGCGAATATTCGCATTGAGCGATCGAAAAGCTTCTTGAAAAGCATCCGTCGGCATCGGCGAAATTGCCACATCCACCGGGCTTGTCTCAGCAGGAGGAAGTCTCAAAATTTTATCGCTAGCAGGAATTACCCCCAACAAAGGCAGGCGAATCGACTGTTTGACATCCTCTGGAGTTTGGAACACCGTTTTATTTTTAAACCGTTCCGCCAACTGCGCCGCCAGCATACCAAACAGCAAACCAGCCAATCCCCCCAAAGCCAAATTCAAAGGCATAATCGGAGCAACAGCCATCAACTCGCCATTTTTGTAACGCGGAATTTCCGGCTTAGCAATAACTTCCCAAGCCACCTCTTTTTTGCCCACAGCTTCAAGCTGCAAAGCTTGCTGTTTTGCCAGCAAACCATTCAGCGTATTGTTAGTCAAATCCAACTCGCGCTGCAAATCCGAATAGCGCCGCAAAATCACCGGTAATCCTTGAGAGTATTGATTCAACTGCTTAGCAGCTTGTTCCAAAACTTGATTCCGCACGCCCAGCACCTGAATTAAATTAGCAGTACCAATAAACTGCTCAATTAACTTAATCCGAACCGGATCTTGAAAAGCCAGCACTTGCGAATTTACCTTAGCCAAATCAGTTCCCAGAACCTGTTGGGCTTCTTTCTTCAATAAAGGAATCAGGTTTTTGCGCTGTTCTCGCAACAATTGCATTTGCGGAGTTTCGTCTGTAAACGTAGCCGAGTTAATCGCAATTTGCCCTTCTAATTGCTGCAATTGAGTCAGCATCGCTTGATAGCGGGGAGCTTGACTCAGAGCCGAGGCCATCAGCGCTTGCTTCTGGTTCAGTCCGAGCTGATTTTGCAGATTGGAATAGAGCAATCTCTGCTGATTGAGCTGCGTTTGCGCGTCCAATCTTTGCGTTTGAAGTTGGCTGATTTGCTGCGCGAGTTGTTGGGTTTGAATTTGCGGATCTATGAAATTGTACTGCTGCCGCAACTTTTGAATTTCTGTTTGCAGAGCTTGTTGACGCTTTCGCTGGTTGGGAATTTGCGATTTCACAAAATCCAGAGTCTGACTAATTTGAGTTGTGGTATCTTGCACGCTGTAGTTGCGGTAGCCAAGCGCAACTTTTTCCAAAACAAACTGAATTTTTTTCGGGTCATAATCCCGATATCTAACTTCGATAATCTTGGTATTTTTGAAGCGATTAATTGACAGCCTGGTTTCTTGAGAAAACGGCAAATTATCTGCTTTTTGGTTCAAGAGGTAGCTGTAATTTATTTCGGGATACTTAGCCTGCAACTGTTTAATAATCGGCGACATTACTTGCGGGCTTTGCAAAACTTGAATTTGGGATTCGTAGTCAAAACCGCCCTTTTCTTCGGTCGCCGGGGCCGCTGGTTGCAGTTTCAGCTCACCGGAGTAGATTTTTGCTAAAGTATTTTGCGTAACCGCGGGTTCTACTAATAATTGAAAGCGCCCTTCGTACTCGTTTTTTTGATTCAGTGTCCAGGCGAAAACCCCGGTGGTTACTGCCGCTGCTACGCCGATGACTAAGATAGAGCGACTGCGGCAAACTTCCCAAAAACTTAACTCTTCTGCCTCGGTTTTCTCTCTGCCTAAAAATTGATCTTCTGCATAAAGCCCGGAAGAAATTTTTTGCAGATCAGCGGCTTTTTTATGATTAAACAGTGCTACTTGAGATTGTTTCCCTGGTTTCATTTGATTTCTACAACTTATTAGTTTAAACGTCTGTACCGCTGGCGGAGTTTCAGGAAACCTGTTGATTCCTAGATATTTCATTACCAAACCGCTATTTTTTCTAGAAAGCGGGTTTCTGACGTGTTAATGCCAGTCTATTCAAATCACCGAAAAATATCGAACAACCGAAATATTCCTAACAGCGGGCTGAGAGGAGCAAGAGTCCCCCCTACATTATCCGAGAACGTAGCGCGACCCGATCTCCTTACCATAATTACATCATTATTTTTTAGTTTGGGATTAGTTTCTTCATTGGCAGTTGCAGAAAAATTAACCTTAACAGTTAGCTGGGAAACTGTGCCGTTAGGATTGAGGCGAATTAAATCTACCGAATCCATTTGAGCGCGCGCTTTATTAAAACCTCCCGCTGCTACGAGCGCTTGATTTAAAGTAGTGTTGGGAACCACCGCAATCGCTCCTGGCTTCACGACTTCTCCCACAATGTTCACCTTAATCGTATCAGGTGAAAAATTAGAATTAGCCACTTGTTCATCTTGGGTTCCCTCGATATCTTCGGCTTTGGGAACGATTACCGTATCTCCCTGTTGCAGCGCTAAATCTTGGGATACATCTCTCCCTTCCAAAAGTTGCCACAAATTCACATTAATAATTTGCTCTGTACCCGCCCGTGTCAGGCGGCGAACTTGTATTTGTCTGATATCAGCTACCGGCGTAATGCCGCCGGCCATTTTAATTGCCCTCGTTACAGTTTGCTGCAAAACTGTTTCCCCGCTGTTGGTTTCGCTGGCAGCAAACAAACCAGAATTTTCACCCATTTCATTCTCTTGTACCCTACTTTGAGCCTCTTTTGCCAAAGTATAAGTACCGGGGCGAGTTACTTCGCCCACCACAGCAATATTAATTGGTTGAGTGCTTTGTCCGGTAATGTTAGCTACTGCTAAAGTCGGTGCTTCTTGGCGGTTGAGGCTAGTTACAGTGGGAATGAATATAGTATCGCCGTCGCGCAAAGTCATATCTGCTCGCAAATCGCCGTTTTGCAATAATTCCCACAAATCCACACTAATAATTTGTTCAGGTGCGTTGCGCTGGGGGCGGCGGATTTTGATTTGCCGCACGTCTGCTGACTGCGTAATTCCGCCGGCCATTCGCAGAGCCCGCGATATCGTTGGCATTTGAGTTCCCATTTGCTCTGCTGTGCCTCCGGGGCCTGCTGCTGAGGATATTGTATAGGCTCCGGGGCGGTTAATTTCGCCCGCGATCGCAATTTGCAAAGGACGCGCTGCCAGCAGTTTGAGGGTAATCCAAGGACGTTTGAGGTATTTGCCGTATTTGTCTTTAACAGCATTAGAAGCTTGTTCTAGGGTCATCCCGTACACCGAAACGCTGCCAATTAACGGCAAACTCAGGGAACCGTCGGCCTGTACTTGGTGTTGACCGTTGGGCCCGCTGTATTCTGGGACGTTGAAGATGTCCATTTGGATACGATCGCCCGCGCCTAAAGTGTAAACTTCCGATCGTACACTTGAAGGTTCACTTGCCGGAATCGCCGGAAATCCCTGAACAGGAGGCATGGGTACGGGAACAGCAGAACCAGGAGGAGGAGGAGGAGGAGAGAAAGCAGGAGGAGGAGGCAAAAACTGAGCCATCCCCGGAGATGAACCTGCAGCCAGCGCTGACACTGTTAAAAATTTGACCGTGAAACCTTTGACAGTATTGAATTTTGAATAGTTTTTGCTCACCATCGCCTTTTGCCCCTATCCGCTTCCTACCCCGCCACCATCAAATGTAACCCAACTCTTCTAAGTTGCTTAGAACTTTTTTAACACTCTCTTCCACAGTTTCTCGCTCTGTGTAACAAATAATCTCAGGATTGAGCGGTTCTTCATAAGGATCGTCAATTCCCGTAAAACCCTTAATTTCTCCTGCTCTGGCCTTAGCGTATAGTCCCTTGACATCGCGACCTTCGCACACTTCTAACGGCGCGGTGATATATACTTCAACAAAATTGGGCTCCATTGCTCTAATTTCGTCGCGAATTGCTCTGTAGGGGCTAATAGCTGCAGTCATTACGGCTACTCCATTGCGGCTCAGCAGGTGAGCTACAAATCCAATCCGCCGAATATTAGTATCTCGGTCTTCTTGGCTAAATCCCAAACCTTTTGACAAGTTGGTGCGAACGACATCTCCATCCAATATTTCAACTTTGCAACCTCTTGCCTTCAATTCGGGTTCCAGAGCTTTGGTGATAGTTGTCTTGCCGGAACCGCTCAGCCCGGTGAACCACAAAATAAAACCTTTTTCCATTTTCAGCCGTTTATTAGTAACTCGGAAACTTTTAAGACGTAAAACTTTATAGATGCTGTTCCCTTTTTTCTATTATCGTTATTCGCGCTGTCAAATTGCAAATATTTGCGCGCACACAATGACAAATCAAAAGTTGCGATCGCTCATGCAGTCATTTAGTAATAAAAGTGTGCGCTCGTTGTATAATTCCCCATTTATTATTTGTCAAGTCTTTACAAAGTAAAATTCACTTCGCGATCGCCAACGCCGAATATCTATCCGTAGCGCCCCGATTGCCTTAATCTAAAATCTAAAATGGTATTGCCCATGTCTTCGGTCTTAAAAGCAGATGTTTTGGTAGTCGGGGGCGGCACCGGCGGCACCGCAGCAGCCGTGCAAGCTGCCCGCCGAGGTGCCAAAACTATTTTAGTAAGCGAATTCCCCTGGCTGGGAGGAATGCTGACTGCAGCAGGCGTTTCTGCCCCCGATGGCAATGAATTAGCAGCTTTTCAAACCGGTTTGTGGGGCGCATTTTTGCGGGAACTCCAGCAGCGACAGCCGGGAGGTTTGGATTGGGGCTGGGTAAGTTTTTTTACTTACGATCCCCGCACCGGTGCTGAAATTTTCGCTGATTGGGTTAAATGTTTGCCGAACTTACACTGGATTTCGGGACAAAAAGCTCACGATGTGCTGTATGAAGGAGATCGCATTTCTGGCGTTCAATTTGCAGATTTTACGGTTTCGGCCAAAATCACTTTGGATGCAACGGAATTGGGAGATTTGCTGGCTTTAGCGGAGGTTGGACACCGCTGGGGTTGGGAATTCCAAGCCGAGTGGGGAGAACCCAGCGCGCCGATCGCCTCTAATGATCTCACAGAGAGCTATTCGGTGCAAGCTCCGACTTGGGTGGCAATCATGCAGGATTTTGGCGAAGGTGTGGCCGGGCCAGAAATTCCCGCGCCGCCTATTGACAATCCCGATCAATTTATCGGTGCTTGGGACAGTTACACTCCCGAACAATTTCTCAATTACGGCAGGCTTCCGGGCGGATTGTTGATGATTAATTGGCCGATTCGAGGTAATGATTATGGTGAAGGGGTCGATCGACTCATTAAATCTGAAGCATCTCGACAAGAATTCCTGCAAGAAAGTGTGTGGCACACTCAAAGTTTTGTCCGCTTCATTCAAACGGAACTCGGCCCCCGCTACGGCTTAGCACAGAACATTTTCCCGATGTCCACGATCGACAATCAACAAAATTCTTCCCTTCTTTCTTCCTTTGCCTTACATCCTTATTACCGAGAAAGTCGGCGCTTGCGAGGGATAAGTACAGTCAGAGAACAAGATATTTTGCCTATTGCCGGTGGAAGAGTCGCGAAGTTGCCGATAAATTATCAGGGCATTTGTGAAACAATTGCGATCGGGAATTATGCCAACGACCACCACTACCCCAGTGGCGACATTCCCTTGCAGCCAAAATCCATCCGCTGGGGGGGGCGCTGGACGGGAACTCCGTTTACCATTCCTTACAGCGCCCTAATTCCTGCGAGTACAGACGGTTTGTTAGTCTGCGAAAAAAATATTTCCGTCTCTCACATCGCCAACGGTGCAACTCGCTTGCAACCGACGGTAATGAATATTGGACAGGCGGCGGGGATGGCGGCGGCTTTGTGCGCGGAATCTGGATGTCAGCCGCGAGAGTTGCCGGTGAGAGTTTTGCAGGAAGCTTTGCTGCAAGATTCCGAGGCGAGTGCTGCAGTTATTCCTTTATTTAATTTGACACGGGGGCGATCGGACTGGCTCGATTGCCAGCGCTATTATCTCGATCGGCCTGAAGCATATCCCGCCAGCGGCGAATGTGAGGAGTCAGTAGAGAAACCAAGCAGTCAAACAGCAAATACCCACAGCCAATTTTCTGGCATTTTCCGCCGCCTCGGCGAACAAGACTGGACACTAACGCTGACAAGCCCTGCATCCTTAGCCGGTCAAACTTGGCAACTCGTGACTTTGGACTCGGAAACCGACAGATTTTTACACAATTGCGAAACCGAAAAGCCTCTGACAGTATGGGGCAGGCTGAATTCGGCAGGCGCTTGGCTGCTGGCGGGAGCAGTAGAATTGAAGACGTAAGGTTTTTTGCACAGATCCGAAAATTGCACAGATATCTATCCTGATCGATCGGGGCAAGTCCGTATCACGTAATAGACACTGACACGGATACTACCCATGCAAACCTACACTGCAATTGCTTTACTGAGCCTGTTGGGCATTACCTTGAGTGCCAGCGCCGCTCAAGCTTTTGAATCTTCGCTCCCCATTGTCGCAACTGCCACCGCCCAATATATGTTGTCAGCCCAAACTCAACAAAAGGGTGAGCGCGGTCCTGAGAGGGGCAGCGGACGCAGAAATTTTACTGAGCCTAATGTTTACACTCATCCGCTACAAGATTTCTAATCGCACTGGACGCAAGTGATTACCACAACTGAGTTGCTTCGGGCCGTTCATTTGAGCACTCGATCGGATTTTCTGGGATTCTAGTTTTTCAGGTTAAGCGACAACTGCACTTTTTGTGGACAGTTCTGAGGAGATTCTTTTTTGTGTGATAAATGTTAGCATATAAACGGGGAACCGCCATCTGCCTAGAGATAGATTCTAGTATGTGGCGGTTTTGTATTGAAAACGCTTCAATTAAACAGTAACTAACCACAGGCCTCCGATCGTCTGGGTTTTTGAACCGATATCCCTCGCGATCTAAGCCTTATTTTGGCATTGCACAATTTGAGGACGATTCTTGTGGGGTATCCCGCCTGCTGTGAAAATACAGCAGACGGCCTACGAGATCCCATCCCACAAAACCATCAAAATCTTCCCCCAATTATGCAACAGCCTTATTTTAGTAGATCGAACTTGGTTTCGGCATCCATGACTATTCAAGAATTAGGAGCTCGGAGTCGCCTCAAATTCCTGGGAGCGCAACAGTTATTTACCTTCTCCCCCCCACAGGTAGGGTTTAATTTTCAACGGCTGCACTATAATAAACGTGCGATAACTAACTTATATAGGTAAACTGTCAGCGCAGAGGGTGCAGCAATCTACTTAAATTGGCCACCAATAAGAACCACTTATGCGGTGTGGATAGCCTTTAAGCCCATGCCCCTGTTACCTCAGGGAAATTAACTAACCTGAATATTAGGGTAGCTGGCAAGCTTTCCGGCGACAGTCGGCTATGCTTGATTCGGCGCTCTCGCAATAATTTAATGGAGGATAACAAAATGCCTCCTAATTTGGCTATTTCGGGGATAGTGATGAAAAATGACTCTTTGGATCTGGTCAAAAGCCTCAGCCCTAGTGCAATGGATCAGATCATGCTATATCTGGCGTTTAGCGCCATGAGAACCAGTGGGCACAGGCACGGGGCGTTTCTAGACGCGGCCGCAACGGCGGCTAAGTGTGCCATTTATATGACTTATATGGAGCAGGACAACAACCTGCGGATGACCGGACACTTGCATCACATTGAGCCTAAACGAGTGAAGGTGATTGTTGAAGAAGTCCGGGAAGCTCTGACTCAGGGAAAACTTCTGAAAATGTTGGGTTCGCAAGAACCTAGGTATTTGATTCAGTTTCCTTATGTCTGGTTAGAACAGTATGGTTGGATGCCGGGACGCCCTCGCATTCCGGGAAACAATTTGACTGTAGATGAAAAAAAATATCTCGAAGGCAAGATTCCTCCGAATCCGCCAGACGCTCAACTGATCAATTCTTTTCAGTTTATGGAATTGATAGAGTTTCTGCACAGGCGATCGCAAGAAGATATGTCTCCAGAAAGGCGAATGCCTTTGAGCGAAGCTCTAGCAGAACACATTAAGCGGCGCTTGATCTATTCTGGGACAGTTACTCGTATTGATTCTCCTTGGGGAATGCCGTTTTATGCCCTCACTCGCGCTACTTACTCTCCCGCAGAGCAGGAAGAGCGAACATTTACTATGGTGGAGGATACGGCTAGATATTTCCGGCTGATGAAGGATTGGGCGGAAAAACAACCGAATGTGATGCGAATTATGGAGACTTTGGATATTCCGCCGGAACGCCTCGACCAAGCCCTTGAGGAATTAGATGAAATTATTCGCAATTGGGCCGATCGCTATCACAAGCGGGGCGAACCGACGATGATTTTACAAATGGTTTTTGGACCGCAAGACGACGCTTAGTTTGATTAACTATTAATCATTAGTCATGAGTTGATTGCGGGAGACTAATGACTAATGATTAATAGCTGATAGCTCGCGAGGCAGACACCGGGTTTCTGTGGAAAAATACTGCGTTAATGCCTTGAATTATCGTAATAAACCCGGTTTCTTAGGTCGCAAATGCGTCCAGCATTAATTAAGCTAAAAAAGCTCTCCAGGTGGCCGCTAAAACGATCGCTGCGATCGCTCCTATGAGTGTATTAAAAAAATTTACCACCTCGTTTGTCAGCCACTCGAACTTTGATTGCACCGTCGCCCCAATCACGCTCTCGATGTTCGTGGCAATAAAAGCTGAAATAACACAAAAAACAATTCCTGTCAAGTCTATTAAACCAACGGTCCAACTCAAAAGTGCGATCAGAATTGAGCCGACAATACCTGCGATCGTTCCTTCCAAACTTACGGCCCCTTCCGTACCCCTAGGTACAGGCTGCAAGCTGGTAATCAAAAAAGTCCGTTTGCCGTAAGCTTTGCCGATTTCGCTAGCGCAGGTATCGGAAAGTTTAGTGCAAAAACTCGCCGCGTAACCCAGCAATAACAGGGAAATAGCATCTTGTGGCACAGACATCTTGCCTGTCTCTCCTAAAATAGATAATGCCAAAACTCCCAAAGCGCAAAGAGTAGCGGTTAAAGCCGAACCCCAGACATTTTCCGGGCCTCGAGCGCCTGAACGCTTTTCCGCTATGCCTTCTGCTTCTTTTTGGGCTTTGCCGATGCGGGTAACTCCCGATCCGACAAGAAAGTAAAACATCACCACAGCATAGCCTTGCCATCCCAAACACCCCCAAATGAGCACGCCCAATACCCAGCCGTGAAATTGGCCAGCGGGAGTGAGCAATTTTTTAGGAGCAATGGTGGCGATCGCGAGTAAAACTGTATTTAGGGCGATCGCCACCAACCAAGGATTAGACCAAGATAAATAATTAAAGAACAATTCTGAATTCTGCATTTAGTACCTCCATGAACCAAGTCTTATTTCATCTTGCCTTCCCCGTGACCGATATTGCCCAAACAAAAGCGTTCTACGTAGACGGGCTCGGCTGCGAACTAGGTCGCGAATCGCCTAATTCTGCGATTATGGGTTTGTGCGGCCATCAAATTGTCGCCCACGTCAGCCGCGAACCTTTGACGCCTCAGCGAGGCATCTATCCCCGGCATTTTGGGTTAATTTTTACTTCCGAAGCTGACTGGGAAGCGTTGCTAGAAAAAGCCCAGCAAAACAACTTAAATTTCTATCAAGAACCGAGACGGCGATTTGTCGGTTTGCCTACAGAACACCGTACTTTTTTCTTAGAAGACCCTTTCCACAATATACTTGAGTTCAAGTATTATTGTGAAGCTGAAGCAATTTTTGGTCGCAGCGAATACGCTGAAGTTGGGGATGCTGTTTGATATTTAGTCCGGTAGCGATTTGCATCCTGTGGGGGCGGGTTTAGGAAATTGTTGGTTTTAGGCAATTACTGTAGGTCAAACCTGCCCTACAAAAGTTGACATTATACAAGAATGAATCAAACGGTCAATCATGAACTTTCAAGGGTTCTGAAAGTGCTTCAGCGACAGCTTTTAAACTGCTGGAACTTCTCGCCATCATGGCATGGGCGAAAACAGACAATTTTACTTCTTTGGCAGCAGCTATTTGGGAACTAGAAGCAGGTACAATGATGAAATCCCAATCTGTCCAAATCGAAGTAAAATTGAGCTTTTGCAACAAGGCAGCATCTCGATTTAAATCTTCTAAAAAAGCACTGCCAGGACGCATTTGAACGCAGCCTTTTCCCCAGAGAGTATAAGCCATCCAAGTACCGCTGTGAGGAGAAGATATGGCAATAAAGCGCTGGACTCGGTTAATCCCGCCTAACCTTTGCAGGTAGTAGCGAGTTACTAAACCGCCCATGCTCAATCCTACTATATCTAAATGTTGTTCTGGTGCAAATTTTTTGTCTATATAATCTGCTAGTTGTTGGGCTAATTCGTCTATGCTGGCATTGCCCCAATGAGGCGAGAGATTGAGGGTGTAAACTGACCATCCCAGTTGAGTTAGGTAGGCAGACATTTTGTAAAAAATTCCCGATTTGCGGAAGATTCCGTGAATTAGCAAGACGGGGTTGCGACTGAAATTGCTATTCATTTTTAAGTGGAAATTTTATTTTCAATAGGTGCTTTTAGTTCTTCAATTAATGCGTTAATACTTTGGGGTTCTGTTACCATTTGGCGGTGCAGCAAAACGTTGACTTTAACTTCTTTACCTACTGGCATTTGGGAGCTGTTCGCCGGTACAATCATTATGTCAAATGGGGTCCACATTGATGTAAAGTTTATGCGTTTGAGCATTGTCACATCTTGATTTAAATCGCGCAGCAAGCCACTATCGGGGCGCATATCCAGGTATCCTGGTAGGCGTAGGGAATAAGCGGTGAGGGTGCCGTGGTGGGGGGAAGATAGGGTGATGAAACGCTGTACGCGGTTGATTCCTCCGAGTCGCTGGACGTAGTAGCGACTGACGATGCCACCCATGCTGTAGCCTACTATGTCTAAAGGCTGTTGTGGATCGAAGGTTTCAGAGATGTAGTCTGCGAGTTGCTTGGCCAGTAAGTCGAGCCCGAGGCTGCCGTCGTTGGGGGTTAGGTTGAGGCTGTAGACTGACCATCCGAGTTCGGTGAGGCGGGCGGACATTGTGTTGAAAATAATCTTTGTGTCCCAGATGCCGTGTAGGAGGATGACCGGATTGCGATCGAGCGAACTGTTCATTTTGCTGGAAAATTGCTTGGTGATTACAGCATAAATCACTCCCCTAGGGAGTTTTACCACTACTAGGACAGCTAGTGAATCGGATCGAGGTACGATCGACAATTAGTGGGAATCGCTAACAAATTCTGAGATACTTGTAAATAAGTGCAAAGCAAGGCTAGTATTTATACTTAAAATTTGCTTTGATGAGGTAGCTTAAATACAGCCAAATGTAAATTTTGATTAAGAAATGTAGACAAAGGTTGCTCTAGCTCGTAATCTAACTTTGTTGACAAGCTTGTACAAATTTCTCTAAAAGAACAAAAGGAGTAAGTCTAATGTTTGGTTTTATCAAAAATTTCTTCGGGGGTATTTTCGGATTTTTCGCCAGACTTTTGGGCTTGAAAAAGTCAGAATATTTCCTAGATTTGGGCGAATCTGGAGCTAAGGAACCAGCAAAAGTTGCGCCTGCGAAGGCTGAGCCTGTTGCGATCGCACCGGCAAAAGTTGAGTCTGAGAAGTCTGAGAAGTCTGAACCTGCTAAAAAGGCTAAGGTAGAGAAAAAGTCTAAGAAAGAAAAGGAACCAGTCGCTAGCGTTCCTGCTAATACTCCGGAACCCGTGAAGGTACCTGCAGTGGCAGCAACTAACGGAAAAGTGCCGAGTCAAGCTGAACCGAATCGGACTTTTGCTCCTAATAATTTAATGCCGACACCAAATGGAAGTCGTCGAACCCCTGGCCCCAGCATGAACAATTTCCGGGAAATGGCTCGTCAGGTGAAAACGAAATAGGAAGTTGGGAATTGATAATAGGGAATTGGGCATTGGATAACTCCAAATGCTGGGGTTAAAAATAAAAAAAATGGCATTCCTCATTTTTAATTTTAACTCTTTATTCTATTCCCTATTTTTTTCATTTCTGAGGAAGGCTAATCCGCTATATAGCTGAAAAGCTGAGTCCCAAGGAGTTTCGGATTTGCGCTCGACTTCTATATGAGATTCGATCTTGCTCAACATATTAGTGTAATCGAGCACTGTCTCGGCAAAGGGCGTAAATTCTGACCAAACTGTAACGTCAAGCTGGCGATCGAATATTTCCAGTAAGTGATTCCAGTTAATTCGGGTGGTACTTTGAGGAATTTGTTGAGAGTTTTTGACTCTGGATGTTTTGTTTTTGGGGTTCGGTGAAGTGGGGATCTCAGCCGAAGCTTTGGTGAAATCAACTCCTTGTTGAAATTCGTAACTTTGGTCGCAAATTCGCAGAATGCAGTTTCTGCTGGGAATGTGTAAGTCACAGATTTGAGCGTAATCTTGCCTGATTTCTCGGTGGCGAAATTGCTCCTTTCTTCGGTTGGGGGAGTAGTCCATGACTTCGATGAACATCGGCAACAAGCCTTCTACTCTTTGGGTAACTTCTGACCAGTTAAATTCGATCGCACCGAGTCGATCGAGTTGATCTTTGCAAACAACGGCTGGGGAAGAGAGAGACTGGAAGTGCTGCACTCGGAAGATTTGGATTTTTTGAATATCGCTTAGGGTTGCCCAAAATACGGGAATGGCGGCTTTGAGGAGTTCTTGACCGTAAATTCGGAGTTCGGCGATGGGGCCAGTTTTGTAGAGTCTCCAGCCGCGGCTTTGGATTTGCATCCGGGTTGTGTAGGCGTCGATTTTAAAGATTCTGCTGATATTTTGAATGGCGGCGGGTTTGTTTTCGGGACTCACGGGTTCGAGGATGAGGAGTCCGGGCTCGAGGTTGCTGGGGTCGTTTTTGGCGGTTTCTATGGCTTGTTGGCGGAGGTTTTGTTGTGCGGTTTCAATCCGTTGAATAGCTTGGCGGGTCTGGGAGACGATTTTGGGGTTGGTGATGTCGCGGAGTATTTGTTTATAGGTTGTTTGCGCTTTTTCGAGGTTGTTGGTGAGTTCGTAGTAGCGGGCGATATAGTATTGTACCCACGGATTTTCGGGGGATTCTTTTTGTAGTTGTTTGATGAGTTGGGCAGCTTGTTTGTAGTTTTTACCCTCTAGGGCGGCGGCTATTTGGTTGATGTCTGTCATGGCGGTTGTGGCAATGGCGTTATTTCTATCTTGGCTGATGTTTGGTTGGTTTAGCTAGTGGTTAATAACTTTGGCTTTTTTTTGTTTGGGATTTTGGGCTGTTGGGAAAAGTTAAGATTTGGATTTTTTAACCGCAGATGTATGCGGATGAACGCGGATGAACGCGGATGTGTAGAGAGGGATGTTGAGTGGATGTGAAAATAAATATAAGTCAAAGTTGATTGGAATTAATGCTTAAGCTGTAGGAACCTTTGCTTGTACGATCGCCTCCTTTAACAACTATTTTATAAGTGCCGTTACTAGGCAATTTTACGGCGATTTGAGACTCTCGGCGATTCTGGGAGTTACCTGCAGTTTGGGCAATATTTTTGCCGCTGGTGTCGAACAGTGTTATGTTGTGGTCGAATCCTCTGCTTTTGAGGTCGATCGTAATAGATTGACCTGCCCGTCCTTGAAAGTTGTGTTGGCGTGATTCGCCGTCTGTGAGGGTTCCCCGCTGCTGTAGGATGGAAAGGGAGGTGAGTTTTGGGCGATCGACATTGCTCAATTCTAAGCCGTAATTTGTCACTGGTGCTTCGGGGCCGTTTCCTTCTCTGACTGCGATGATAAAGGCTGTTTTGTTGTTGGGGTCTCGGACTATTTTGTCAATAAAATTGGCTTGTATTTTTTGTTCATTTATAGGTTTTGGTTGATTAAAATTTGGCTTAGATATACAGAGAAGTACGCCTCCATCTTGATAGCGGGCGGCGTATAACCAGTAGTTTTGACCGTTAGTTGTAAATTCGTTTCTGCTAAAGATAGTGAATCTTTCAAGTTGCGGTAGTTGCTGGTTACGGTTACAATTTTTATCGATGTATATTTCGTTGACTGATGGCGGTCGCTGGGCGAAGACTGCTGGGACGAGGGTGGTTGCAATTGCTGAGATGATGCTGAGGGTGAAGGGCGAGCGGCTTTTCATAAATACTTTTTTCTCTTTATTCTTGTCAGGTGTTGTACGGTATACTTCCTATTTTATCTTTGTTTTAAATAGTTTTCTAATGCCGCAGTGCGCTGTTTAGTCATGCGATCCAAACATTCACTCAGGAAACCTCCATAACCCGTACCGCCACGATTTTTATAAACTTCAAATTCACAGGTTTTATCTCTTAACTTAATCCACCCTAATTGGGCTTCTGAAAGTAGCGCCCGCTCTTCGCCACTCAATTGGGAAATCAGTTGTTTGTAAACCTCGTTTAGCCGTTTATCCGAGGCTTCGTAATTCAACCGAATACAAGTTCTGACTTGTGCATCTCCTTGCGGGCGATCGCAATTAATCTGTTGAGCAATGGGAAAAATCGGAGATTGTGCAGAAACTGATTGTGTACCGAAAATTGCCAAAAGCGCGCTCGACCAAAAGAGCGATCGATTTTTCCTCAACTCTATTTTCATTCCCCGTCAACCCACCTATCCTATCAATTCTTTATTATTTGTTGATATTAGCACTTCTCAAATGCCGCGCCAACTAAAGATAAAGCCACAATCGGAGCTGTCACCGCTCTTAAAATTCTACTACCCAAAGAAACAGCTTCAAAACCAAATTCGATCGCCTTTTTCACCTCCCGCTCCGTCCATCCACCCTCCGGCCCAATAGCTATGACAATCGATAATTCTCCGCCATCTTGCTCCCCCCTTTGTACGGGCAGTCCCCCCGTGTCCGTCCTAAACTGGGGGGGACCCAAACCGACTAAACAATCCCACAAATGCGGATTTTCCCCGCGAGCAACACAGATAAATCGATTTTTTTGACCGCAATCTTTCACAGCAAAATCAAACGAAATAGGCTCTAAAATCATCGGCAAAATTTGACGTTCCGACTGTTCCGCCGCCTCCGCAGCAATTCTCCTCCACCGCTCAACTTTTTGATCGCTTGGTTTGAGCAAAGTTCGATCGCTCGTTACCGGCACAATACTTGCTACACCCAACTCCGTCGCCTGTCTCACAACCTCGTCAAAGCCGTTTCCCTTGGGCAAAGCCGCCATCAAAGTTACTTCCACTGGTAGCTCCCTGTTCACAGAAATCTCCTCTGCTATTGAGGCAAATAACCCGGTTTCCTGGGCTTCTAGGACTGCTAACCACCAATGCCCTCGGCCGTCCATCGCAATAAATCGATCGCCCCCTTGCAAACGTAGCACTCGATTTAAATAATGCTGCTGTTCTCTAGTTAAGTCGATTTTGCGATCGCAAATTTGAGTGTCAGTAACTGCTAATCTTTGTAATTGAGCCATTGGATTTTAAATTGCTCTTTCCCTAATATGTTTTTTTATTTAACCGCAGAGAACGCAGAGAACGCAGAGGAAGAGAAAAAGAGAAGAGATGGACAGGCGGAGTTTCAACCGCTAAAAAACAATAAAGGCAGAGCATCTACAACCGGAATTATCTTACAAATTCAAGTTTTTTCTGCAAATGCTCTGCCTTTATATTATTTTTGCGTGAGTTTTATTTGATGCGAGCAAAAATCGACAATTGAAAATCGGCTTATGCTTCCTCCTTAATCTTTTTTAAATAAGTAGAAATCGCTTCTGTAGCTAGCTGTGTAATGGGCTTGCCCTGACGGGCTGCTTCTTCCTTGAGCTCGTTGTAGATTTCATCGCGGACGCTAATTCGACGGCGGACTTTGCCACCGCCAGCAGTGGCAGTCTCGTTCCCGTCATCGTTACTAGACGTAACTTCTAATTCATTTATCTCAGTTGTCATCGAGTCAGCAGATTGGTAGTTGGTTACAAATTGACGGATAGATTCTAACCCGACGCGATCGCAAAAATTGCCAAAACTCTCGCTCAGTTGCCGTTTTTGCTTGAAATAAACAAAAATCGGCTCCAGAAAAGCTTCAAAATCCTTGACGTGCAGCTTTTCCTCAATTGGTTTTGCCAGCCGCGTTTGGTCGGGAGAACCGCCCAGCCAAATCTGGTAGGATTCCGGCGAACTCCCGACAAACCCCAATTCTGCCATATAAGGGCGGGCGCATCCATTTGGGCAACCAGTCATCCGCACCACCAAATGCTCGTCTTGCAAGCCAACTTTGGTCAAAAGTGCCCGAATCCGCTCTAAAATGCTCGGCATCACGCGCTCCGATTCGGTAATCGCTAACCCGCAAGTCGGCATTGCTGGACACGCCATCCCATAACGCACCAATGGGTCTATTGCAGTTTCCCGCTGAATGCCACATCGATCGAGTATTCCCTGAATTTCCTGTTTGATATCCGGCGAAATATCGTAAATCAGCACGTTTTGGTGTGGCGTCGCCAGTATCGGCAAGTTGTACTTCTGCACAATTTCCCGCAAAGCAGTTTTTAGCTGAAATGAACCTTCATCCTTGATCCGGCCATTATCCACAGAAATGCCGACAAACAGCTTGCCGTCTCCTTGGTCATTCCAGCCCAAGAAATCAAAATACTTCCACTCAGGCAGCGGTTTAAATGCTTCTAGCGGCTTGCCAAAATATTCTGCTACTTTTTCGCGGAACCACTGTACGCCTTTGTCGTTAATCAGGTACTTCAGCCGCGCGTGCCGTCTGTCTGTGCGATCGCCGTAATCTCTTTGGGTTGCTACAATTGCCTTAACCAAATCGTAAACATCATCCTTGGCAACATAGCAAATCTCATCCGCAACCCGCGCAAAAGTCTCTTCTTTATTGTGAGTACGGCCCAAACCGCCGCCAGCAAACACGTCAAAACCTTGCAACTCGCCAGCTTCATTGGTAATTACCACCAAGCTCAAATCTTGAGAGTACAAGTCAATTGAATTGTCTCCCGGCACGGTAACGGAACACTTGAACTTGCGGGGCATATAATGCTGGCCGTAAATCGGTTCTTCCTTGTCGTCAAATGTTGTGCCGTTGCGGTTGGACTGTCTGGCAGCTTTCACTGCGGGGTCTTCCTCAGCCGAAACAGCTTTTTCGCCATCCAGCCAAATTTCGTAATAAGCACCGGTTTGCGGTGTCAGCAAATCCGCTACATTATTGGCGTATTGGAGCGCATACTTGTATTCTGGGCGATTTTTGTACGGTGCTGGCGGTGCCATGACGTTGCGGTTCAAGTCGCCGCAAGCTCCCAAGGTTGACCCCATATTTTTAATAATTGAGGAAAACACTGCTTTAAGATTTTTCTTCAACACGCCGTGCAGTTGGAAACCTTGGCGCGTTGTAACCCGGATCGTGTGGTTGCCGTATTCTTCAGATAGCTTGTCTAAGGCTAAGTATAATTGCGGCGGAGTGAACCCGCCGGGATTGCGGGTGCGGAGCATGAACTGATAATCTTTTTCTTGTCCTTTAACTCGATTGTCGCGGTTGTCTTGCTGGTAGGATCCGTGAAATTTGAGAATCTGAATCCCGTCTTCGGTGAAGTGGGTAGTTTCTTGTAACAGTTCAGTCGCAACGGGTTCTCGTAAATAGTTGCTGCGTTCTTTGAGACCTTCTGCTTTAGAGGGCTTGCGCGCAACAGGGGTTGAAGGGGAAGATGTGATCATGGGAATGTATAGTGCCAGTTATAATTAGATACAGCCGATCGAATATTTCTTGACAATTTGACACTTGACAAATTTGCACTTGACAAATCTCCTCAGAAATGCTGTGTCGGATCTGTTGACAACTCGGTTAACAACTAAGTTAATAACGGTAATCCGCTAGGAATTCTGATGGTGCTTAATTGTAACACGATCGAACCCGGCCTGAAAAATTGTAATTAAGAGTTTATACTTTGGTTCGCTTAAGTGTACGAAACTTTAGAAATAATTAACCTCAACCTTTGAAACTATGTCACTGTATGACGAAGACACCTTTGTGGTCTTAGAAACAAACCAGTCAGAGCAGTTTTTGACGGCAGCGGAACTGTTAGAAAAGCTGAAAGCCGTATTAACCGAGGAACACGAAGATTTGCCGCAGGACGTGCAAAAAATATCTGGGGTGGAAGATCAAGCTAAGTATTTGATTGATACTTATTGTGAATTAGATGTCGGGGCTGGAAAATTTTTGCAGTGGTATGCAGTGCGCTTGGAAAAGTAATTTTGGGAATGCGGAACTGCGAATTGGGCACTTATACTGAGCGTAGTCGAAGTATCGGGCATCGGAAATTCGGAATTGGTAACAGTTAGCAGTTAACAGTCAAAAGTCAACAATTCTTCAATTCTTCAATCCAAAATCTAAAATCTAAAATCCAAAATCGGTTAATCTTCCAACTGTTGAACCGATGATACTTCAACTGCGGTAACATCGATCGTACCGGGCGGTGTCAAGCGACTAAAATGACCTTCCTCTATTTTCAGAGGTTCGCCACAGTTCGCACACTGAAACTGAGTTTGATTTAAAGCTGTAAATTCGTATTGACAAACTGGACAATTGTCCTCAATTAAATTGCGTTTCAGCCACCACTGAAGCGCGAAAAATGCGACCACAGGCGTCAGCAACAAAAAAGCTACTAAAATCAACACTGATTTAACTATCCAACCCAAACCAATTGACACCAACAAACAGGCGATGCCCAGCAGTATCAACCAATTACTAATACGGGGTAGCTGGAAAGAGATTTTGGGGGTGCCTTGGTTCACGGTGGTCTCCTTGGGTGTCTTTGCAGGTAGGCATAACTCTATCCTACTCAGAAATTCAGGCGGTCGATCGAGTTAATTTTCCCATTGTACACGGAGAAACCGCTCTCTACGGCAAAAGTTTATCTGAGTGAGAGGGTTGAAAAATTCCTTGTAAGGATTGACAAAGGGATTCAAAACTAAATCTTGCCAGGGTTTGTTCCCTCAACCAGTGGCGATCGCACCTTTTATCCTCTCCTCGCAGCATTTCCACACAAGCAACCGCTACTGCTGCTGAATCTCGGTGGGCAACTCGCCATCCCAGTTTACCATCTTGCAGCGGATCTGCCGACCCGTCCGCGTCTCCCGCGAGTACGGGTACTCCGCAAGCCAGCGCTTCCAAATAAACTATACCGAAGCCTTCCTGGGATGGCATTACATAAGCATCGGCTAACAGGTAATGTGGTGCTAAATTTTCTGTCGGTACAAAACCCGCAAATATTACTCTTTCGGTAACTCCCAAATCATCAGCGAGTGTGGCTAATCTGGATCGATCGTCTCCTCTGCCAATAACTAAGTATTTCACATTCGGAAAAGTTTCGGCTATTTGCGGCAAAGCTTGAATTGTGACATCGACCCCTTTGTAAATATCCGTCGATCGCAATCTGGCTACAGTCATCAATATTTTAGCACCAACCAAAGTGTACTGCTCTAATAAATCCTGTGGCTTCGGTCCAGTGGTAAATATATTTTCATCTACAGTACAAGGCACTATGTGGAATTTTTCGGGATTTAATTGGTTAATTTCGCAAGTGCGATCGCGCGTGTATCTGCTAATAGTCCAAATACTCTCAGCTTGTCTCATTGCTGTTTGATATTTGGGAGCAAGCGGTTCCCACACTTCCTTGCCGTAAGTTAAAATTGTGTAGGGAATTCCCAAGGGTTGGCACAAAATTTGAATTAGCGGTGCGAGTTTGATGTGACCGCAAAAAACCCGCTGCGGTCGTTTGTGCAGCAAGCGATTTAGTAATACTGTAGCAAACTTAAGACGGCCCAGGCCGGTATTCTCGGTTTTGAGGTAATAAAATTTCAGATTTTTTGACTCGTAACGATTGTTGCAGTCTGGGGAATCTCGCAATAGCAAAACTTCTGCTTGCGACGGCGAGTTTGTCCCTGCGGTTATGGACAGGTAAGCTTTGAGAATGTCTTTAACGTAGGATTGAATGCCGCCTTCGCTGGCAAATATTTCTAGGAAACAGAATAGGTGATTTGCCGATCGCATCTCAGATTTACCCATTGACAGCGCAGACAATTATTGCATTATAGTGATTTTGTCAAAAAGGGCGATCGCCATTATCCAGAGCTTTTAAACCATGTCAAAATGACTGTAGTTGCAGGTTTTACAGGCAAATATTTGACTCGCTTAATCTCACCGTTGGTTTTGAGCGACTATCTGCTTTTTTACTAGGGCTTTTTAAGTAGCTGCATGAGTAAGTGCGAGGCTTTGCTTGAACCTTACTATAATCTACCGTAATTTACTGTAAACTTAATGATTTTTTACAAAATTATGCACCAAACAAAAATTAAGATTTATTAAGTTGGTGCGGCGCGTCCGAGCAGACTGAGGATTAGCAGATGGTGTCGATCGAGGATATCGCATTTTTAGTCTTTGGTAAAAGTATTGTCTATCCAAAGATAGATATAGAGCCAGTCTTTAATTGTTATCATCAGCAAGATAGAGAGTTAAATTTAATATGACTGTGCCAGGTTTTAAAAGCAACTTCTGAAAGATTTTGTCGAAAATATTCTCCTAAAAATTTGTCACGCATTGCCAAAAGTTAATGCTCATAAAGCATTAAATAAGTATTAATATCGTTGATTGTTTTGGCATCGAGGAGATAGTTTGAATCTTCATCTTTTCGGTTAACAAAAGTAGTCTGGCGAGATGAGTGAAAATTTTTACGAGCAGAAAATAAACACGATCTCGTACAATCATGTACAAAGAAAAGCCGCTCACCTAAAACATTAGGTATTCGAGCTTAAACCTAACAAAGCTAATGTTAGGTTGGCAAGGTCATATTTACGAGCGACTCTCTCCAAATGAGCCTTCATTGGAGTTTGAGGTGAAACGAGTAACGATCGCACTCAGTCTTTTTAGTCTACTCAGCAGCACTCTGGCAAGTTGCACCGCCGCTTCCCAGAACGCTCAAAACAGCACGCAAACAAGCAACTCCGAACTTTCATCAGTTGCTGTAGCAGTCCGCGACCTCGGCAATCCATTCTTCGTACAAGTCGGCAAGGGCGCTGAGGCCGCAGCCAAGAAAATCGGCGGTGCAAACGTGAAGACAACTCTCGTTTCCAGCGGCGACGATTTAAATCAGCAATTCAATCAAATCGAAAACTTTATTGCCTCTAATGTCAGCATGATTGTACTCAATGCTGCTGACACCAAAGGCATTGCCCCGGTTGTCGAAAAAGCCAAGCAAGCCGGAATTCCGATAATTGCAGTTGATACCGCCGCCGAGGGAGGCGTTGATGCCACAGTTACTTCAAATAACGTGCAAGCTGGCGAAGTAAGCTGTCAATATATAGCCGATCGCTTGAAAGGAAAAGGCAGCGTTGTGATTATCAACGGGCCTCCCGTCGCTTCAGTGGTCGAGCGAGTTCAGGGTTGCCAGAGTGTTCTCTCCAAATATCCCGATCTCAAAGTTCTTTCCAAAGATCAGAACGCAGAAGGCAGTCGCGATGGCGGGTTAAGAGTGATGAGCGATTTGCTTACTTCCTTCCCAAAAATTGATGCTGTTTTTGCAATTAATGACCCCTGTGCCATTGGTGCAGAATTAGCAGCCAAGCAAGCACAAAGGAGCGAGTTCTTCATTGTGGGAGTTGATGGTGCACCTGAAGCTTTAGATGCACTCAAGCAGAACAACAGTTTATTTGTGGCTACAGCAGCTCAAGATCCATTTCGCATGGCAGCCAAGGCAGTTGAAGTCGGCAACGACATTCTCAAAGGAAACAAGCCAGCCAATCCAAACATTCTGATTCCAGTCGCGCTGATTACTCGCGAAAACGTCAATCAACATAAAGGCTGGACAAGCGAGTGACCTTCTTCGTGTCAAGTTAAGACTAAAACCCTTGAGGAATCCCGTTTTTGCCCGAGTCTAGATCCCCCTAAATCCCCCTTAAGAAGGGGGACTTTGAGAAGAATCTTCTCCCCCCATTCTTAAGGGGGGCTAGGGGGGATCTAAGTTTAATAGTCAAGCAGATTTCCTTACGGTATTTACAATGGTAAATAGCACTCAAGATTCAATTAAAACTAAGCCCGTACTAGAAATGCAAGGTATTACAAAAACCTTTCACGGTTTTACAGCCTTGCACGATGTAAATATCACCGTTTACCCAGGCGAAGTCCACGCCCTCATGGGGGAAAACGGTGCGGGCAAAAGCACGCTGATGAAAATTCTGGCGGGAGCCTACATAGCTGATGCAGGCGAAATCAGAATTGACGGTCAAGCTGTTAAGATGACAGACCCCGGTCAAGCCAGAAATTTAGGGATAGCGATTATTTATCAAGAACTCAATCTCGCCCCCAATCTGACAGTTGCTGAAAACATTTTTATGGGCAGCGAGCTGAAGAAAGGAGGTACATTTCTAGACCAAGATGAAATGCGGCGTAGGGCTGCTGAGGTATTAACAAACCTCGATGCAAGTTTTGATGCTGGCGACCTGGTTTCCACACTTTCAATTGCAGAACAGCAGCAAGTGGAAATAGCTAGGGCGCTAAAAGATAAAAGCCGAATTTTAGTGATGGACGAGCCGACGGCCGCGCTTTCCGACCGCGAAACAGATAAGCTTTTTGAAGTGGTTCGCCGCTTGCGGAATGAGGGGATTGCTATTATTTATATCAGCCACCGGATGGAAGAAATTTATGCCCTTGCCGATCGCGTGAGCGTGATCCGAGATGGTGGATATATTGGCTCTCTGGAAAAGCACGAAATTTCTGCCAATCGCCTGGTGGAAATGATGGTGGGTCGTTCTTTACAGGATTTGTACGAAAACAAGCATCAAATAACACCGGGTGCTGTTGTTCTTGAGGTAACAAATTTAAGCGACGGCCGCAAAGTAAAGCCGGCCACTTTTCAACTTCATGCGGGCGAAATTCTGGGTTTAGCTGGTTTAGTTGGCGCCGGCAGAACAGAACTTGCCCGCCTGATTTTTGGTGCAGATCGAAAGACAAGCGGTGAAATCAAACTCGAAAATCGTCCTCTGAATGTCTCGACACCCAATGAAGCAATGGCCGCCGGAATTGCTTACGTACCAGAAGATCGCAAGGCTCTCGGACTATTTTTGGAGGCAACTTCGGGTGAAAATATCACCATGAATGTCCTCGATCGAGAAGCAAAAGCTGGCATTATTAACTCAAATTTTCTGTTGAAAATTGTCAATGATGCTATTAATAATTTGCAGATTCGCCTTGCAAGTCCGAGCATCAGGGCAATGGATCTTTCTGGGGGAAATCAGCAGAAGTTGCTGCTAGCGCGTTGGTTGGCTATCAACCCAAAGGTGCTTTTGCTAGATGAACCGACGCGGGGTGTGGACATTGGCGCCAAAAGCGAAATTTATCGAATTATTAGCGACTTGGCAGCCAAGGGTGTAGGTATTTTAATGATTTCCAGCGAGTTGCCGGAAATTGTGGGAATGAGCGATCGCGTCTTAGTGATGCGAGCAGGAAGCCTCGTCGGTGAAGTAGGCGGAGCGACTGGGGAAGCAATTACGCAAGAGAACATTATGGCTTATGCCACCGGGGCAACAGAGGTAAAAAAATCATGAGTCAAACAGAAGTAAAAAGCACCAGAAATCAATCAAGGGATCGCCAAAAAGCCAGTAAAGCTCAAGCTTGGAAAAATTTCATCCAAGTGGCCGGCATCCTGCCGATTTTGATTGGCATCTGTATCATTTTTTCGCTGGTAACGCCCAACTTTCTTTCAGTAGGAAATTTGATCAATGTCATCCGGCAAGCATCGATCAATATTGTCCTAGCTACCGGCATGACTTTTGTGATTTTGACGGGGGGAATTGACCTTTCTGTTGGGTCAATTTTGGGCGTGACGGCAGTTGTCGGGGTGCTGGTTTCCTTAGTTCCAGGTCTCGGTTGGTTTGCCGTACCGGCTGCATTAATAGCCGGAGTATTTTTAGGATTACTTAACGGCTCGCTAATTGCCTATTTAGGTTTGCCTCCGTTCATCGTAACCCTGGGTTCTTACACAGCTTTGCGGGGAGTTGCTTATTTAGTAGCTAACGGCACTACAGTTATCAATAGAAATTTGAATTTCGCTTGGGTAGGTAACAGCTATGTTGGCCCTATTCCCTGGTTGGTTATTATCGCTTTTCTCGCAGTTTTAGCGAGTTGGTTTGTCTTGCGGCGGACTGTTCTAGGGAGGCATATTTATGCTGTGGGAGGTAACATTCGGGCAGCACGATTGACAGGTATTAAGGTGAGTCGGGTGCTGTTGTTTGTCTATGGCGTCAGTGGGTTGCTTTCTGGTTTAGGTGGAATTATGAGCGCGTCGCGCCTCTACAGTGCTACGGGAATGTTGGGGCAAGGCTACGAATTAGACGCGATCGCTGCTGTAATTTTGGGAGGAACGAGTTTCACAGGTGGAATTGGCACTATTTGGGGTACTTTGCTGGGGGCTTTAATTATTGCCCTGCTCAACAATGGACTAACTCTCATGAATGTGTCTTTCTTCTGGCAGTTAGTTGTCAAAGGTCTGGTGATAATTATCGCAGTAACAATTGACAAAGTTCGCACCGGCTCAAGCGCAGCGTAAAGGTATTGCTAATTCGGTGTATCGGTTCCTTATTCGGAGCTTTTTTCTATGCACATCCCTCCTTTTTATCACCTGATTACTGCTTTTATCCTGGGATTACCTGCTGTATTTCTACTAACATTATTCCCCAGTTTTGCTGCACCAATTGATAGATTAGTTGCTCCTGAACCGTTAAATCCCTTGGCAGAAGACCCCTTCGCGCAGGTGAATTCTGTCTCTCAACTCTCGGATGTAAAACCGACTGACTGGGCGTTTCAGGCGCTGCAATCTTTAGTAGAACGCTACGGCTGCATTGTCGGTTATCCCGACGGAACTTACAGAGGAAACCGGGCGCTGACGCGGTACGAATTTGCAGCAGGATTGAATAGCTGTCTCGATCGAGTCAGCGAACTAATTGCCGCAGGAACAACCAACCAGATTACTGCGGAAGATTTAGCGATCGTCCAAAAGCTGCAAGGAGAATTTGCAACTGAATTATCGGTGTTGCGGGGTCGAGTCGATGCCCTAGATGCACGCACAGCAGAACTAGAAGCGAATCAGTTCTCTACTACGACGAAGCTGAATGCGGAAATTATCGTGGTGGTAACAGATACCTCCGGCAACAGTGTTGGGGATTCGCGCGATCGCACCAACACTATTCTTGCCAACCGGGGGCGATTAAATTTTGAAACCAGTTTCACCGGTCGCGATATGCTGAGAACCCGTTTGGAATTCGGCAACTTGGGCAGGCTTGCCGACGAGACGGGTACAAATATGACGGCCTTGAACTTTGATGGCAATGTCGATAACACAATCACCGTCCCTCACGTATTGTATGTGACCCCGCTGACCTCTAATCTCTCGCTGACCGTGGGCCCGACAGGTGTTGGGTATTCAGATATTACCGATTTGCTGACTCCTCCAACGATCGCCAGCGATAGTGAGGGAATTCCCTCGAAGTTCGGACAATACAGTCCCCTCTACCGCCGGGGAGGTGGCGGTGCTGCTGTCAACTGGACGATGGCCAAAAACATCACCCTGACTGTAGGCTATCTAGCAGGCAATCCCAATCTCTCGCAGCAAAGTAACGGTTTATTCAACGGTTCCTACAACGCTCTGGTTCAGCTTGCCTACCGGGGCGATCGCGGAGCAATTGGCGTAGCCTATTCTCGTACCTTTGCACCAAGCGGTAAAGCCGACCTCACAGGCGGTACGGGCAGTTTTCTGGCGGCGCGACCGTTTGGGGACAATATTGCTACATCCAGCGATTCTGTAGCCGTACAAGGATTCTACCGCCTTGCTCCCCGCTTGCAAGTTCACGGTTGGGGCGTTTATACTCGCGCCAATGCAGAAAATTCCGGTGTTAGCAGCGTTTCTGATGGTAGAGGTGGCGTGGTTTTGCTAAATGTTGACGGAGACGATCGCGCTGATATTGTGTATGCAGCGATCGGGATCAGTTTCCCAGATGTGGGAGGTGAAGGCAACCTACCGGGGATTTTAGTGGGTTTGCCAGGTCGCGTGACGAGCAGTAATGTGCGCCGCGAGCGAGATACTTCCTATCACATTGAAGCTTTCTATCGCTTTCAGGTCAACGACAACATTTCCATCACCCCTGGTGTTTGGGCCGTTGTTAATCCTGAGAATGACAGCCGCAACGACACTCAATGGGTTTGGTTGCTCCGCACTGGCTTTAACTTTTAACCGGAAAGATATTTTAGGACTTACTAACCTAGTCTGGGATGCAAAAACCCAGTTTCTTGACGTAATTGCCTCATCTGAGACGATAATCGCGAGAAACCGGGTTTTTTAGACTGATAGTGCGTCCAGGACTTCAATTTCATCCTACACAACAAAAAACCCCTACCATCGCTGGCTGGGGTAGAAAATTATCAGGGTGCATCTACTAATATTTGCAAGTATAGCAGACATTTGTGGGGTGTCACCCTTCAGGGGTAATACCCGCCGAAATTCTGAGTCAGAATAACTTATAAATTAATATGTAAATGATTAAGAAAGCTTTTATATCATCTCGTTTTGTCCCAGCCGATCTAAAATCTAAGATTTAGAATAAATCTGTGCTAGACCTCAAATTAATCCGAGAAAACCCGCAAGCCGTGCAAGAAAGCCTCAACCTGCGCGGAGGTAACTATGAAATCGAGCCGATTTTGCAATTAGACAAACAGCAGCGGGAGTTGGAAGGGAAGCGATCGCAACTGCAAGCCCGCAGCAACGAAATTGCCAAACTCATCGGTCAAAAAAGAAAATCGGGTTTACCCCTCGAATCTCCCGAAGTTCAGGAACTGCAAGCAGAAGGCAACGCAGTCGGCACCGAGTCGAACCAACTGCAAGCACAGGAAAAAGACCTAAAAGCTCAAATAGAAGCTTTATTGCTACCTCTGCCAAACTTACCGAGTCCGTCAACGCCGATCGGCAAAAATGAAGAGGAAAACGTCGAAATCCGGCGCTGGGGAGACGAATACATACCCCAAAACCCCGGTATTTTACCGCACTGGGAAATCGGCGAAAAATTAGGAATTATCAACTTTGAACGGGCAGTAAAAATCGCTCAGCCCCGCTTTGTGAGCTTAATGGGAGCCGGGGCAGCCCTGGAAAGAGCGATTATTCAATTTATGCTCGACCGCCACACAAAAGCCGGTTATGTAGAAGTTATTCCCCCATTTTTAGTTAATACTGAATCCCTCACCGCTACGGGTCAATTACCCAAATTTGCTGAAGAAAGTTTCAAGTGCGACCAAGACGATTTGTGGCTGATTCCTACTTCCGAAGTTCCGGTTGTCAATTTGTACCGAGGTGAAATTTTGACAGCAGAACAGTTGCCAATTTATCACTGTTCTTATACTCCTTGTTTTCGGCGCGAAGCTGGCAGTTACGGCAAAGATACGAGGGGATTAATTCGATTGCACCAATTTAATAAAGTTGAATTGATAAAACTCGTGCATCCGAGTACCTCCGAGGCAGAGCACGAAAAATTAGTGCAGGATGCTGAGGGAGTTTTGCAGGCGCTGAAATTGCCTTATCGGGCGATCGCACTGTGTACCGGCGACTTAGGTTTCGCGGCCGCCAAAACCTACGATTTAGAGGTGTGGCTGCCCTCTGCAGGCAAATACCGCGAGATTTCCAGTTGTTCCAACGTCGCAGATTTTCAGGCGCGGCGGGCAAATATTCGCTTTAAAGAAGCTGGGAAAAAAGGCACTCAATTCGTTCACGCCCTTAACGGTTCCGGTTTAGCTGTGGGCCGCACAATGGCGGCTATTTTGGAGAATTACCAGCAGCCAGACGGAACTGTAAAAGTGCCGGAAGTGCTGCAACAATACTTGGCGAGGGAAGTTTTGTAATAGTTTTGAGTTAAAATTGGGGTAAGGTGCGCACTGCGCACCCTACAGTTTGAGCAAGGCTTCTTTGATATTTAATGCTAAAAATCTATCCAAGGCCAGATACATCCAGTAAACAGATAACTGACTATCACTGCTAGTCTTATGAAATCCCAAAGCCAGAGCCTGTTTTTCGTACATGGGGTGAATCATGAGCGTGTACAAGTCGCAAATATTGGGAAAATCTGTTTGCATTTCGCTTAAAACTTTTTGTGTGTCTTCCAGAAAAGTAATGCGGTATTCTGACAAATACTGCGGATCGATCATCCAACTGCGGATAAATACTGACTGGCTATTTTGATCTCCTGGTAGCGCCATATTGAAAGGATCCATATCGGAAATAGAACTTAAATGAAGGCTTTTGCTAGGAGCGTTAAAAAAATTGATTTCTGATTCGCTAGCTGTTGGATAAAGTAAGTAAAACCCGACTGGATTGAGGTTATCTGAGCGCCGCAAAACTCGCATTCCCTTTGAGTATTGACGGGCCAAAAGCCGGAGTATTTTAGCGATTTTTTGGGGTACGGCGTTTGTGTTGCGGTTCATCCAGTTGTAATTGGTGGCTAATAAATTGGCAACGGGAATCGCGTCGCACCTGGGGTTGAAATCATCTAATTGAAGTTGTACAGGCTTTTGAGGTTCGGAAATATTTAAAATTTCTGGAACGGGTTGAATTTCTATTTCCGTAGTGTTACCGTCAAAGTGTTTTTTAATTAACCCCAGGGCTGCTAATTTATCTAACATCATGCCGGCAGCGCGATCGCTTCCGCGATCGGAATCGGAGTAAAATAGTTCGGCGGCTTCCCGGTGAGTGCACAGCACTTCTGTTGAGGGCAATTCCAGTTTCGTCAGCGGTGGTTTGAGACGGGGCTGGCTTTCCTGAAGTTGTTTCACCGACAAGTAAACCCAAAGCCTTACAAAGCATTCAGCCCTAGTGCGAGTTACGCCTACTCGTTTCATCAACAGCGAGACAGCCGTGCGTCGTTGAGATTGAGAATACCAAGCATCTAGTTCTTCAATATCCATTTCAGTCACCAAGCAGTGAAGGAACTCTAGTTACATATTGGCTCAATTACAATAAACTTCACCCCGCTTCAGGTTACTTGTTGCTGCTGTTGCTCAACTTGCCTGATTTCCGGCGACTCTAGAAGATAGCTGGTTCTTCCTTGCAAGGTCACTACTTCACAAAGCACAATCAATTTTAGATATTTTCTGGCTGGATTTAACAAACCAACGAACCCGAGTAAATTAGCAACTTTAGAGGTGTACGCCATTTACAGTGCTTATATTAATCGGATGGGAAAATTTTTGCTGGGAGAACCGATTAATAATGATGAGATGGAAGAGTATCTTGGCAAAAAAATTTCCTCGCGCCCTTCGAGAGTCAGGCAGCGAATTCTCAACAGCAATGGCATTCAACAGCGCTACTACGCGATCGACAAACAGCAGCACACTATATTCTAACCGTCAAATGGCAGGTTTGGCTGTCCGCGACGTGATTTTTTAGTCAAAGTTGGAACCGGGGGCGATCGACTTATTGGCCTGCGCTACCACTTTACCAGACTTATTAGTACCGGGATTTGCCAGCACAGTACACGGGGAACTTTCCGAATTATCTCCCCTAGAAATAGTCTCAACTCAAGGAGTTTGCTGTACCGGAGTTAGTGCTTTAAATTACGCCGCATCTCAAATCGAACTCGGCAAAAAACAAACAGCAATTGCCGTCGCTTCCGAATTGCCTTCGCGCCTGTTCAAAAACACCAAATTAGAAGCAAAAACTTCAGTACAAGCGGGAACATCCCTGCCTTTCGATACAGAATTTTGTTACCCCGCCAGATACATGAGGTTAATTGCTGTGGAAAATATCAATTAACCTATGATTTCTCAAATTTCTCACTTTTATGAGGTTCCCGAAGCTTCGCCTCTCGAAAGCATTAAACCGCAACACCCTAAGTCTCCGCAAGCTTATTTGTTGCTGGAGTTAGTATGGGTTTGGCTTACCTCAGCGAGATTACTGGCAATTGCGACAGAAATCATGTAATTGTCAACCGCCATCCGCTAGCACCCAATAGTTCGTTTAATGCGGCACGCGACTTGTTTTTGCACGGGATAATTGCGAAATATCTCTATCGCTATTTGGAACTGCAAAAAGAAATGATAAATCTTTCCAAGTAAGGTGCTTAGGTAGATGCAACGTAAGCACCTTACGAATATAAGTAGCGCGTCCAATAACTTTTTGCGTAAGTCCTGCCGTTTGAAAGAATGGTTAATTTTTAGGTCAAAAATTAATATCAGAACTCAAGCTGCTGCTAGCTGTGCTTGTTCTGCTGCTTTGGGCAAAGTCTGATTTACCACAATCCACTTGCCTGTAATTGGGTCGCGGTAAGTAATAAAAGGATTAGATTTTAAAGGTTGACTGCAAGGTTTAGCGCCCATTTCTACACACTCCCAATAAATGGTATTGAATAACTACTACAACACCATACTTTTAATAATCGGATGTTTCGCCTAAAATCCGCGTGATTTTTACCTCAACAAAAGGTGATATTTTAGGTATGTTTTGGTGACAGAGAACACTGCATAAGGTGATTTAAAACTGCGTTGGCAGTGAGCAGTATCACCAAAAACCTTCCGTAAAAAAAATCTGCCTTCTGGTTTTTACCTTCTACCTTTAAGAGGGCCGCTATTTTCAGTATACATCTGATATTATTAAGTAAGGTAAAGACGTTTATCAGAGATCCCCTCACAAACTTATGGTGCTATTTGGATTTGGCAAAAAGTCGAGCCTGCCCTCTCCCCAAGAGGCATTACCGGGACGGGCAGAGTCGATGTCGGTACCGGCAACTCACTTTGTTAACGGCAATCCGCTCAAACCTCCCTTTCCAAACGGCATGGAGACTGCCTTGTTTGGTCTGGGCTGTTTTTGGGGAGCAGAACGCAAATTTTGGCAGCAAAATGGAGTTTTTTCGACTGCTGTTGGCTACGCGGCCGGGATTACTCCGAATCCTACTTACAACGAAGTTTGCAGCGGGATGACGGGACATAATGAAGTAGTTATGGTTGTGTTCGATCCCAAAGTAATTAGTTACGAAACGCTGCTCAAAGTTTTTTGGGAAAGTCACAATCCTACTCAAGGAATGCGTCAGGGCAATGATTCTGGTACTCAGTACCGATCGGGAATTTACACGTATTCAGCCAGCCAAAAGCAGCTAGCTGAAGCTTCGCGCGATGCTTACCAGCAGGCTTTGACGGAGGCCGGTTACGGCAAGATTACGACTGAAATTATTGATGCTCCTGAGTTTTATTACGCAGAAAGCTATCATCAGCAGTATCTTGCTAAAAACCCGAACGGTTATTGCGGTTTGGGCGGTACAAAAGTTTGTTTGCCTGCTATGTCTCAGGCTTAAAACTTGACACAGCTTAGGGATAGGGACACATAGTTCAGGACAAAACATTGTTGTGTCCTTAAAACATATATCAGGACACAACAATTTTGTCTCCCTACAATATATCGGGTAGGCAGTTGCTCCTAGTCCGCAACAAAAAGCGGAATATCTTAGTAGTATTTGAAAATGGGTAATAAATGCTGAGTGCTGTTGTAATTATCAATCTACTAATATCTATGGTCTGTTTTTATATCGCTGCGAAGGTGTGGAAAATTCGGCGGACGATCGCACGTTTGGAAATTCGGATCGCAGCAATCGAACGCTGTAGCAGCAATGTCCTCAGTATGTCGCCGGATTTCCTTGGTAAAAGGCAGCAAGGTACCCGCCAACTGCGACTACGTTATCAACAACTGGAATTGCAACTGCAACAGGTTCAGCAACTTTTGGGATTGCTGGGTTTGGGACGGATGCTTTGGTCCAGGCGCGATCGACGTTTGAGGTAAGCTATCCTAAAATTGCCGCCCGTGCTGACTCAGTAGGATTTTCAACAATATTTCTACCTTTGTAAAGGGCTGCGATCGGGCAAACGTGCCTAAAATTGGTGTATGGAGAGAAGTTATACAAATGTCAACTAAACGTTCAGGATTATTTATTGGCGGTTTGCTTGTGGGTTCTGCGATCGGGGCCGTGACTGGCTTGCTGATAGCACCGCGACCGGGCAAGGAGACGCGGCAGATATTGAAAAAATCGGCCGATGCTTTGCCGGAGTTGGCGGAAGATTTATCGACTAGCGTGCAGTTGCAGGCCGATCGACTTTCTGAAACTGCCATCCGGAATTGGGACGAAACTTTGATTAGACTCAAAGAGGCGATCGCGGCAGGTTTGGAAGCGACTCAGCGGGAACGCCAAACCCTGTCGGAAGCTGAAGCTGAAGTGAGTCCCCCGTCGCGCCCTCCCATCCGCTAAATGGCATGAAATTCTCAACCCCCAATCCCAGATTCCAGTGAGCGATCCCATATTTTGGCTAGGACTTTCGATTTTGCTAGTGGCAGTTAGCCTGACTGCTGTTTTAGTGACTTTAATACCTGCGGTGCAAGCGCTGGCACGGGCGGCCCGCAGCGTGGAAAAGCTCGCTGACACGCTTTCTCGCGAATTTCCGCCCACTTTGGAGGCGATTCGGTTGACGGGGCTGGAAATTAGCGAGTTGACGGATGATGTCAGCGAGGGAGTACAAAGTGCGGGGGAGGTTGTCAAACAGGTCGATCGAAGTATTGGTAGCGCCAAAAAGCAGGCGCAAAACGTGCAGGTAACGACTCGCAGCGTGGTGACTGGGATTAAGGCTGCGTGGAAAACTTTAACTCGGAAGCCGGCGATTTCTGGGACAAATCGCAGGTCAACAGAGAGATTGTCGCCGAGTCAAAGAAGTGCGCTTTCGCTAAGGGATTCGGGTTTGGAGGATAGGTATTCTGGGGTTTACGGTGCGGGTGCGAGTAATGGGGAATCGCCCCGGTTGAGGAGTAGCGAGGGTTCGGGTTTGCCGGGGGATGCTGAAGAGTTTGAGGAAGTGCGATCGAACGATCCTTGATTGCACCCAATTCCTCATCATCCCTCCAGAGCACAGCCATCCCACCAGCAAGGATTCTTATCAATAAAATCCATCAAAGCATCATACTTAGGCGAACCCTTTTGTTCCACATACTCCAAAGCCCCCCAACTTCCCCACTTACTAAATGAACTCACATCCACAAAGTGCATAAAAAGACTGCCTCCAGCTTGTTTCCAACTATTCAGTAATTGGGTGTACATATCATACATTTCTGGACGCCTATTTAATTCCATAAAAAATTTGGTCAGTTTTTCGTTATCCTGAACTCCTTCAATACCTACAATATGTTGACCCCCCTCGTAAACAAATAACTTAAGACCTTTTTTTTGAGCCACATCTAAGAAATACTTAAAGTCATTATCCACATCAGACAAACTATCTTTGAACCCCGGCAGTAACCCGCCATCTTTTAATTGCTTAAAAGCTTTGCCAAACCCGCCATCGGCGTCATTCAACCAAGATTGTACTTTGCTGACACTTTCTTTCCCGCCCAAGTTTCCACTAAAATATCCCCCTATTGCATAGGCATCTATGCCGTGTTGATAACAAGGTTTATTGCCCTCAGCTACCCAATAGGGACAATCTAAAGCATAATTTCCTAACTCTCTCCAAGCTCTTTGAGTTCCCAACACGCAAACAACTCGATTCTTTTGCTCCCCAAAGACGCTTTTCCAGATATCGCACATTTGAGCACTACGCATTCCATGCCATTGCATAAAAGCATCGCCTTTATCTCCCCACCTCGCTTTACCTTGTTTCAAAGCATAATTCGATTGTGGAAATGACCAATTCCAAACCTCATTAGAATACTCTACATTAACTTTCAGCTTCGGATATAAACTATCTTTGACCATTTTAGCAAAGTTAGTCATGTATTCATCCGTAGCCTGATGCGGCATATTAAACCAGGGATCTGCTTGGACTTTGTTAGCTAACTTCACCATAACTTCTATGGGAACATTTCCTCTGTAAGCATAGGATATACTCTCAGGTTTAGGTCGGTTAGACCAGTCTTTTTGTTCCGAACCATTTGTCCCCATCCAGTCCATAAAACGCAATACTCTAAACTTTTTAATCTTGTCTATAAACAACGGATTAAATATTTCACCCCTTTGATAAAGCTGTTCATCTTGAGAGTGAACAACTTTAATATTGCGGATATAGTTCCCTGTTTTCTTTGGATCGGTAGCAGTAATTATAATCATTATGCCTCCGCCTTGTGTGGCATCGACATTAATGATATCCCTCCCAGGTTTCGACGCAGCCTCATCTTTTTTGGCATCCAAGCTATATTCGATCGCACCTTCACCCTCATAGGTAACAATATATTGCCCTGAAGGATAGCGATTGGGGATTTCCCTAAGTAATAGGGTACTTACCCTAGTATATTTAGGAGCATCTTCGGGGGATGGAAGAGACTTTACCCACCCATTTGCATCAAGATTTAAAAGATTATACTCCTCTGTATCCCATTCACCTTTACAGTTTGGTTGTCCGCTGACGCATTGAGTTATCCATCTTCTAGAAGATTTGAAAGCATCTAAAAATGGTAATTGTGTGGAGTAGTCAGCAATGCCATTAAGCCCAACTCCTAAAGAAGAGCGAGAATTTGATGTATTTTGTACATCTGCACGCACAGCTACTTTGCTATCTACTTGCCGTGCTGCTGTGGGAGCAATATTAGTTGTTAAAGCCCAACATCCGGGAATAAAAATGACAAAAATTAATAAACCCAGCACAAAGCCCAGAGCTTTTTTGTTCGAGCTGATACTTAATCGAAACATAAATTTGACTAAAATTGGATTGTTTTAGGTAAAATCGAAGTGGGTGAGGCAGTTTTAATTTTTATATGTTATCAAAAAGCTCCTTCTCAAACTATCAGCTATAAAATTATTAACATTTATTAACATTTTTCTATCTCAGTGGAGGCGCGATCGCCCTTTCTGTCCCCAAGTGCGATCGCCAATCTAATCCTCTTTATCCAAATCTTCTTTTTTCGGAGTTTTTGAAGTTGAGGGGAATTCTAGTCGAATGTTAATATCAATTGATACTGTACCAGGGTAAGAGCATCTCAATTAGGTTTGACATAAGGAATCAGAGTCATCTAATGTAGAGTCTATGAAAAAATATCTGAGAACTTAAATCATATAATCGTTGTTTATAGATGTCCGTTTAATTTTTTGTCAGAGACTACATTTATAAGCCTGTTCGCGATTGAGAGCGTTGAGTCCAATACGTTGTAGAATAGTAAAATTGCGCTGACTGTGGAAAGAGCGAATCCGGCAAGCATCTTCAGCAAAAATACCATCGAGAGTCCAATGGGCTTCGTTTTCAATCCCTCAATTTTTACGGATAGCTTGACCAATAAGTTGAAGATTACTATCTAAAGAAGTTAAATAAAACTGAACTTCACGAGTAGTTTTGTTCCAAACATGACGTACACGGACAAACATTACCAGGCTTTGCAATCCTGCCTAGATTTTAGGTTAATAAAGTTGAGAAAGATCACTAACGGGTACAGTCCAAACTTCCCGAATTTCCCTCGCTGATGTCCTGTTGCAATACGTTTGACATAGCTAACATCAACTAAATGAAAATTCTGCCCTTGCGCCGTTTAAAACCATTGCTGAACTTGATTATATAAAGTTTGGTGATTGGCTTTAAGTCCTAGGACATAATCACCTTTATCCTGGATAATCTTATTGGTAATCTCTGTTTGTGTTCCCATAGTATCAATGGTGATAATCAAGTCTGTGATATTCAGCAATTCTAATAATGCGGGAATGGCTGTAATCTCATTAGATTTATTTTCTACTTTCATCTGTGCTAATACCAGACGTTGCGTACTCGGCTAGGCACTAATTAGATGAAGGGCTGCAAAGACTTGATTTCGGTCGTATGAACCCCTAATTGTCTTGCCATCTCTAGGTATAATCTCTCCTGCCATATTCGTGACCAAGGTTTCTAGCCAATTGAGAAAACACTGATTTAAGGCTTCTGAATCTATGCACTCAAATACCGATGAAACGTATCATCTGAAGAAATACCGTTTGGTAATGCCAAAAAATATTTTAACCAGGTTTGTTTATTAATGCCGTAGTTCTCGATGTCTTCCCATCCCGCGCCGCCAATTATGGCTAATCTTGAAATTACTAAAAGGTCGGTGAGTTGATGTTTCTTCTTTCGCTGTACTCTGGGGTCTTTTAGTCCTCCTAATTGCTTAACTAAACTATTTTGAATAACTCCAATTTCTAGCACAGCTTTGGGATTTTTCACAGGGTCTGAACTTTTTTTTGGCATCAACAGATTTAATTTTAAAGCCTTGAGACACAATGATGTTTCTTAGAGATTGTGTTTTTAGATAGGTTTCTCTCCTTCACCATGCTCGGTTCTTGTATGTCAAGTACAATTCCTACCAAATTTTATGAGCTTACCCTAGCCACGTAAAGTGCGATCGCTTATTCAGCAAGCCCTACTTAGTATGCTAATTTTTATCAAAAGATGCCCCAAATTCTTGCGGGGCAAGATTTTTTAGCAATATTTAACTTAAATTCATGCGTTTTTTCAGTTAGTTAAGACGTAGTTTAGTTTGTGGCTACTTAAACTAATATTTAATCACACTAAGTACGCAAGAACCTATTTTTTGATTGTTTATGGACACGCAACACTTCTGTTGTGTAAAATATTATCACTTCAAACCCAATAATAAGGCGATTCCACCGATCGCAGCAACTACCCCCAAAACAGCCCGAATGCTCACTTTTTCGCCCGCCAACACCGCTAAAGGCAGTATAAAGAGGGGACTGGTAGAACTGAGTGTTTGAGCGATTGCTGCGGGTGCATATTTCAGGGAAGTCTGTTGTAGGAAAATTCCGAGATAGGTTCCTAAAAAAGCTGCTATAATTATTGCACCTAATAGTTTTGGCGCTTTTAATTGTTTGAAACTATCAAGGTTTTTTGGGTTCAAAAAGCATAGCATGACTGCCATACCGCCGCTCAAACGCAAGGCCGCCGTCCACAGGGGATCGATATCTATTTGAGTGAAGGCGGCGCGGGATAAAATTGCTCCAGCGGCGTGGGTTGTTTGTCCTAATAAACTAATACCTAATCCCTGCCAAAGATTTTTTGATGATAAGGTTGTTTCGGCTGTTCGTTCTGCAATTACCCACGCTACGCCGCAGATTGTTAAAAGAAGGCCTGTACAAGCAATGGCCGATAACTGTTCTTGCAAAAATATTAAGCCCAATAAAGCTGTTAAAGGGGGAGATAGGCTTTCTAAAAGCAGCGTTCGCCTCGCGCCTAAATATTTTAAGACGATAAAGAAAGCGGTGTCTCCGATGCCAATTCCTAGGCCGCCGCTGATGAGCAGCATTGCTAAAATATTAGGGTTGATTGCGGGTAAGGGTTTACCTAAAATTAGTATAGTGGCAAGGAGCATGAAAAGGGCGATCGCACCTTTGAGCAAGTTTAGCACCACTGCGGGGATTTGCTGTCCCACTCGCTGCCAGATGGTGGAAGATAGAGCCCAGACAAATGCAGCGCCTAAAGCGGCAATTTCACCCATAAAATTTGTTGACTGTTGACTGTTGACTGTTGACTGTTGTTACCAATTCCCCATGCCCAATTCCCAATTCCCCATGCCCGATTCCCCATGCCATATAAATTAGGGTTCCAGGTAGGCTACCGGGAACCCTAGATTTATTAAGCTTTTTTAGCAATGGGCGGTGAAGATAAATCAATACCATCATGTCCGAATAGAGGAAGGAAGCAATTCGGTTGCAGTTTGGGATTTCTTCCTTCCTTTCTTCGGACACCCAAGATATATTTCTACCGTACCCGCTCAATAATCCGGGGTAAATCGCTCAACGATGCACCTCAAATGACGCAAAATCGTTCGTGAGTGGGTAGTCCGCCCCGAATTATTGAGCCGATACATCTTTCTCATCTTTCAGTGGTGCGAAATCAGCAGCAACGAGCATTTTATCGAACTCGTACTCGCTCCATGCCATAGAGTTGTGAATCAACAAAGGCAATATCATACACTTCTGTAATGATCTTACCGATGAATGTTGCTTTACCTGTGGCTAAATCAAGAGTATACAGTTTACTTAACTGATTCCAGACACAATCTTGGATATAAACTGTGCCTGGAACGATGGCTAAATCCAAAGAAGGTATATTGCTTGCCTCATTACTCATCTCTTTCTGTTTTTATTACATAAAAAAGCAGATGAAAGTAATAGTGCGGTTGCTCATGAGTTATTTCAACTGAAGTTCGGAAAATACTCAGCTAGCAACCAAAGCCACCAGCAAGGGCGATATCAAGTGATGATATCTGCACTTGGAGCTACTGGGCTACTTTACACACAGTTCTTTATTAAGGCATCACTAGCTTTTTTAGCAGTGGGCGGGGAGAGAATCGAACTCTCATACCTTTCGGTGTCAGATTTTGAGTCTGATGCGTCTACCAATTTCGCCACCCGCCCTTTTGGGTTTCACCATCATAACACACCGATCGATTTCTTGCAAGCAAAGATTCATAATCTTTTGAACTTGCCCAGCGATCGATCTCTCTGGCGCGCAATACTGGTACAGGATGGGACAACTGAGCCGTTTGAGCTTGTTTGAGCATTTCTCCCAGTTGAGTGGTGCTGAGGTCGTCGTAGGCCCGCGCCTGGGCCAAAAACGCATCGACATTCAGTTTCGGAGCTAAAGTCGGCGAACCTCCGGCCAGTTTCATCAACAGCGATGCTACCACTTTTGGGTCTTGGGTGGCGAGCAAGGCGGCGCGATCGCACGTAAATTCCGCACACCGCAACCATTCCAACATTTGCGCCTGCAAACCCTGCGCGAGTACGGCTCCCACAGGCGAAATTTGGCCGGCGGCCAACACAATTAAATTAGCCAGAGTCAAGTAAACTCCGTGCTCGCACTTCAAATGCCCCAACTCGTGAGCAATTACTGCCTTAACCTCCTCGTCCGTGAGCAAATCAATCAGAGAAGTGTGCATCACCACAAAAGGCTGTTTTCCCCGCATCGCAAAGGTGTAAGCATTCGGCATAGGATGCTGGCGGACATAAAGCTGCGGCACCTCCAAATCCAGAGTTTTGCAGGCATCCACTAGCAATTGATGCAGGTGGGGCAATTGATTTTCGCCGACTTGGACGCTGGAAGCCAGATTTTCCAGCATGAAAAACTGTTCGCCCAGTTGTCCGAGCAACTGCCGCACCATCAAATCCAGGCCGGGCAGTTGTTTGAGCGTGTTGGTGGCTTCCAAGTCTAGCGGGTGGCGAAACTGGTCTGCTTTCAAACCGATGAGCGGTATGTTCGACATTTTAGTCAGTTGGGAATGGGGAATTGGGAATAGGGAATTGGGAATGGGGCATGGGGAATTGGGCATGGGGAATTCTTTTGCTTCTTCCTTTTTTCCTCTTCCTTCTTCCTTCTTCCTTCTTCCTTCTGACTACTTTAAACCCGATCGCACGGGATTGACAGGAGCCTCAGCAGTCGCCGGGTCTGTACCCTCTTTGACCCGTCGCAACTTAGCTCCCAATTTTTGCAGCTTCACCTCTAACTGCTCGTAGCCGCGGTCTAAGTGCTGCAAGCTACTGATGGTGGTGACACCATCGGCTGCAAGTCCCGCTAACACTAACGCCGCCGAAGCCCGCAAATCTGTTGCCACTACCGGCGCACCCGACAGCCGCGACACTCCGCGCACAATCGCTACATTGCCTTTAAGGCGAATGTCGGCGCCCATGCGGTTGAGTTCTGCTACGTGGCGCAAGCGATTCTCAAACACAGTTTCTTTGATCAAGCTGTCGCCTTCGCTCAGCGTCAGCAAAGCCATAAACTGAGCTTGCATATCTGTGGGGAAACCGGGATAAGGCAGAGTTTCAATGTCTGTGGCAGAGTGAGTTTGGCCGGGAACTATCCGCAAAATGTCGGGGGATTCTGCAATAATTTTCGCCCCAATTGTCTGCAATTTGGCAATGACTGCGGTCAGGTGGTCGGGAATGACCGGCGACAAACTGATTTCCGAGTGAGTGATGGCTCCTGCTACTAAAAATGTTCCGGCTTCAATGCGATCGGGAATAATTGAATAGTCTACCGCGTGCAGCTTGGGAACTCCCGAAATGACGATCGTATTCGTGCCGGCGCCTTGAATTTTTGCTCCCATGGCGCGGCAGAAATTCGCCAAATCTGCGACTTCCGGCTCTTGAGCCGCATTTTCAATTATGGTTTCTCCTTCCGCGAGAGTCGCCGCCATCATCAAAGTTTCAGTTGCGCCGACGCTGGGGTAGTCCAAATAAATTTTGGCTCCTTTCAGGCGGCGGTTCGGCCCTTTGACGTAAGCGTGAACGGTGCCGTGGTCGATGTGAACTTCGGCACCGAGGGCTTGCAGACCGCGAACGTGGAGTTCAACGGGTCGGGCCCCGATGGCACACCCACCGGGTAAGGGCACTTTGGCAAATCCCAAACGCGCTAGCAGTGGGCCGATGATGAAGAAGCTCGCCCGCAGTTGGCTGACTAATTCGTAGGGGGCTTGAGCGTCTATGAGGTTGCTGGCGTTGATGTCTAAAACGTCTTCGTGCTGCTGTAATTTGACTCCTACAGCCGAGAGAATTTGCCCCATGCGGGCGACATCGACTAGACCGGGAACGTTGCGGAGACGGCAATCCTCTGGGCAGAGCAAGGCTCCTGCCATGACGACTAAGGCCGAGTTTTTGGCGCCGCTGATTTTAACGTGTCCTTTAAGGGGCTGGCGACCCCAAATTTGCAATACTTGTTGGTCGCTTTCAGGTGAAGCTGGCAGGTTAGAGGAGTTTTGAGCTGGTGTAATGGGTTTGCCCTCCATAATGGGTTTCGTTACTTTATACATTATTAATTTTGGTTCGATTTTACCGGAAACTTTTTATATGTCTAGGGGTAACATGAGGAAATCTGGGAATTATCTTTGCTGACATTCAATCTGGACAAGGCTTTCAGGTTTTAGCGCACAAATAATGTTGATCTAGTCTCATGAAGTTATCTGTATCAAAATTTACGTTCATTTGTAGCGATCGCTAAAATCACAGATGTTGTACCTTTGTCAACGAACTTTTTAAGTAAAAGCTGACTCTGTTGTTGACAAAGGTGTAAGATATCGGTTCGATCGACAATGCCAGAAAGTTTACACATTGTCGATCGCCCCATTGCCTGTGCTACCCTGTGACAACAACCTAGAGCCAAAGCTACTCCTAGCATATGGTTCACATTAAACGGATCGAACTGACTAACTTTAAATCTTTTGGCGGCACGACGGCCATTCCCGTGCTGCCCGGTTTTACTGTGGTTTCCGGGCCCAACGGTTCTGGGAAGTCCAACATCCTCGACGCTTTGCTGTTTTGTCTCGGACTTTCGAGTTCTAAGGGAATGCGGGCTGAACGTTTGCCGGATTTGGTGAACAGCGCCCAAAACAAACGCGGTACGATCGAAGCTAGCGTGACAGCGACTTTTGCGCTGGAAGATGTGGGAGAGGAATGGTTCGCCCAGGATGAAGATGAGGATGAAAATGCAGCAGATGAGTTATCTGTTGAAGCAGAGGAAGTCGAAGCGATAGAAACTGCCGAAACTCAAGACAACAACGGACAATCATCTTCTGTCAATCAAGAATCGCCTCTATCTGTTGAAGAAGCCGAAGGGATAGAAACTGCCGCAACTCAAGACAACAACGGCCACTCATCTGCTGTCAATCGAAAATCCAAAATCCAAAATCCAAAATCGGATGAGTTATCTGTTGAAGACGTAGAAGAGATTGAAATCGCAGCAACTCAAGACAACAACGGACAACTACTCGCTAGTAATAAAAAATCCAAAATCGAAAATCCAAAATCGGATGAGTGGAGTGTGACGCGGAAACTTCGGGTAACTCGCCAAGGTACTTACACTTCAACTTATTACATTAACGGCCAACCTTGCACGCTGACTCAACTTCACGAACAACTCAACCGCTTGCGAATTTATCCCGAAGGCTATAACGTCGTGCTCCAAGGAGACGTTACCAGCATTATTTCGATGAATTCTAAGGAACGCAGAGAAATCATTGACGAATTAGCTGGTGTGGCTCAGTTCGATCGCAAAATCTCTTTAGCTAGGCAGAAGTTGGATGAAGTTAAGGAGGTGGAAGAACGCAGCCGGATTGTGGAAAAAGAACTGATTTCTCAGCGGGACAGACTTGCTTCCGATCGCACAAAAGCGGAAAAATATCAAAAGCTGCGGGCGGAATTTCAAGAAAAGTCGCAGTGGGAAATTGTGCTGAAATTCCGGCAATTGCAGCAGCAAGAATGGAAGCTGCGAGAACAAATCGAAACGGGCGAGCGCACTTCTGCATCTCTCACTGAACAACTGCAAACAATTAACACTCAAATTCAAGAAGCAACCGCCGAACTTGACGCGCTGAATGCCCGCGTTAAAGCTTTGGGAGAGTCAGAATTGTTGGCTTTGCAAGCGACGATTGCGACTCAGGAAGCGGAACGGCGGCAACTGCAAAACCGCAAACAGGATTTGGAAAAAACTGCTGGGCAAATGGCGGCTAACATAGCACAAACCGAGGAAGAAGTTCGCCAATTCCGGCAAAGTTTGGAGCAAATAGAGATTGAAATATCTTATGTTAAGTCTCAAATAGGAAGTTTGCAGGAACAGCGGGACGCAGCCCAGCAAAGTTTAGATGAAAATCGGGAAATTGCAAATGCGATCGCCTCCACGGCAGAAGCTTGGGTACAGCAGCAAACGGAACTGCACCGCCAAATCGAAACAATTCAACAAACTTTGGAACCGCAGCGTACAGAACAAGCTACCATTGGCGAAAGAGCCGATCGCCTGCAAAGTCAAATTCAAGAACAAAACCAATCGCTGCAAGTATTGGAACAGGAAATTGCAGCGAAAAAAGAGCAGCAATCTCGCCTGGTGGAAACCAAAGGCGTGGCATCTTTGCAAGTAGAATCGCTGAATCAAATTTTAGTCGAAGCCGAACAAGAATTGCAACTGCAACAGGAAACTCAAACTCGTTTGTTGGAAGAACAGCGGGAAAGACAGCGCAAATTAGACAAACTAGAAGTGCAGTTTCAAGCACTGCAAGAAGCGACGGGAACGTTTACGGCAAAAATTGTCGCGCAAAGCGGAATTGGCGGAGTTTGCGGCTTGGTGGCGCAACTGGGCAGGGTAGAACCGCGCTATCAGTTGGCGCTGGAAATAGCGGCGGGCGGGCGCATGGGAAATATGGTGGTGGAAGATGACAGCGTGGCTGCTGCTGCGATCGAATTGTTGAAACAAAAACGGGCGGGAAGGATGACGTTTTTGCCTTTGAATAAGATTAGAGGCGGCAGGTATTCGGTGAATGAAAATTTGCGGCGCGCGGCTGGGTTTGTGGATGCGGCTGTTAATTTGATTGATTGCGATTCGCGGTATCAGGAAATTTTTGCTTACGTTTTTGGCAGTACGGTTGTGTTTAGCAACCTCAGCGACGCCCGTCGCTATTTGGGACAGTACCGGATTGTCACTTTGGACGGGGAAATTTTGGAAACTAGCGGGGCGATGACTGGGGGAAGTTCTACTAACAGATCAACCTTGCATTTTGGCACGGTTGAGGCTAGTGAGGCTGCTAGTGAAGCGCGGACGATCGCATCTCTGCAAGAAAGGTTGGAGGAAATTGAGCGGATTTTGGAACGGTGCAAAATTGCGATCGATCGCGCTTCTGTTGCAGTTAAAACTCGCAGCCAAGAATTGATGGAAGCAAAACAAAATTTGCGCGAACATCAGTTGCGCTTGGAACAGTTGGATTCGGAAATTAAGAATTTGCAAGCGCAACAGGAACAAGTGCGATCGCAAATTGCGAAAAATACACAGGAATTAACTAATTCGCGATCGAGATTGCAGTTGCTGGAACGAGAATTGCCCGCACAGGAAACTCAATTGCAGCAGTACCGGCAAACTTTGGCGCAGTTGGAAGAGTCGAACAGTCACAGCGAATGGCAGCAAATGCAATCGAGTTTGCGCGCTCTGGAAGCGCAACTGCAAGAGCGAGAATTGGCTCTGAGAAACGTCCAGCAACGCCTTGTAGACTTGGAAAATCAATTCGGGCGTTTGGAAGACAAAATTAAGGAAGGCAGCGAGAAATTGCAGGAATGGCAAGTGCAGCAAAATGCGGGGGCGGATGCACTCGATCGCATTGTTTCCCAGCAGTTAGAACTCGATGGACAAATTGCCGCAGCTAAGGCGGCTTTGGGGGAAATTGAGGAAAAATTGGGCGTGCAGAAGGGAGAGCGCGATCGGGCCGAATCTCAATTGCGAGAACAGCATTTAGCCAAACAACAGTTACAATGGCAGTTGCAAAAACTTCACGAAACCCAGCAAGAACGCCGGGAACAATTGAGCGCAGTCCGCACTCTATTGGAAGCGCAGCGGGCGGAAATGCCCGACCCCGTGCCGTCGATTCCTGAAAATGTCGAGAAAGCCAATTTGACGGAATTGCAGCAAGAAGTAAAGGCGATCGCCAAACGCATTCAAGCTTTAGAACCTGTCAATATGCTAGCCTTGGAAGAGTACAACCGCACTCAAGAGCGCCTTCAAGAATTGAGTCAAAAATTGACGACATTGGAAGGAGAACGCACTGAACTGCTGTTGAGAATCGAAAACTTTACCACACTCAGGCGGCGCGCTTTTAAAGAAGCTTTCGACGCGGTTAACGAGAACTTTCAGACTATCTTTGCGGAACTTTCCGAAGGCGATGGCTATCTCCAGCTAGATGACCAGGAAGACCCCTTCAGCAGCGGCTTGAATTTGGTGGCTCACCCGAAGGGCAAACCCGTACAGCGGCTGGCTTCCATGTCTGGAGGCGAAAAGTCGCTGACGGCGCTGAGTTTTATTTTTGCGCTGCAACGCTACCGCCCGTCTACGTTTTACGCTTTTGATGAAGTGGATATGTTTCTCGATGGGGCAAATGTGGAGCGATTAGCTAGAATGATAAAACGACAGTCTGAACAAGCCCAGTTTATTGTTGTGAGTTTGCGGCGACCTATGATTCAATCGGCTGAGCGTACAATTGGCGTTACTCAAGCACGGGGAGCTTATACTCAAGTCATAGGACTGAAGTTGTAGTCCCGGAGTTTATGTTAACGCTCGTGTTGAGTGATATATGTACTTAATAAATCAGGATTAAAGTTAGAATGACATCCGAACAAATCTGCCAACGCTCCGATATTCTAGGCACTCAAGTCATCACCCGCGACAGAGGTAAACGCTTGGGGGTGGTCAGTCAATTGTGGGTGGACATTGACCGGCGGGAAGTTGTGGCGATCGGTCTGCGTGATAATATATTTGCGGTCGCTGGAATGCCGAAGTTTATGTTCCTCAGCAATGTCAGCGAAATCGGCGACGTGCTGTTGGTGGAAGATGAGAGCGCGATCGAAGATGATGTTGATGTTGAAGTCTACAGCATTTTGATTAACAGCGAAGTTATTACCGAAACCGGCGAACTTTTAGGTAGGGTGCGGGGCTTTAGGTTCGACCCCGAAGACGGTAAGTTAGTTTCTATAATTATCGCTTCCTTGGGAATCCCCCAAATCCCCGACCAAGTTCTCAGCACTTACGAGTTGGGCATTGAAGAAATTGTCAGCAGCGGCCCGAATCGCTTGATTGTGTTTGAAGGTTCCGAGGAAAGGCTCAGACAGCTTAGTGTGGGTTTGCTCGAGCGCGTCGGTTTGGGTCAAGCACCTTGGGAACGAGAAGAAGACGAGGCAGGTTATTATCCGAAACCCGTGGCTACGGGAAATCAATTGGGCCCGGGCGTGCGGATACCTGCACCGGAAATGCGGAGCCGCGTAGCTGCGCCTGCGGTGGAGGAAGTTCCTTGGGATGAGGATTTAGAGTGGAATCGGCCTGCGGTTCGCCAGCCGCCGATGCGCGCGGTGCAGGCACAGCAGCCGCCAATCGAGGATTACGAGGATTACGAAGAGGATAATTGGGGCGGCGAGGAGGACGATTACGAAGAGGAGGAGTACGAGGAGAAACCCCAATACACTCGCGCTGAGATTTCTCGCCCGAAGCAGCCAGTGGTGGAGTACGAGTACGAGGATGATGTGGAGGCTGATGCTTGGGCTGACGATGAGGCACCGAAGCCTTACCAGGCTCCTCGGGTAAATATCCCTGAGAAAACTAAGACTCCTGAGTATGAGGAGGAGCCTGGTTATTAGAAATTAATCCCTCGGTTGGACGGGTTTACGAGATTGTTTGTTTTAGAAATAGATAGTTGTGAAATCCGCCCCTACAATGGCCTGTAGGGGCGGGTTTCACCAACCATATCGGCGTAAAACCAACAATACAATAAACTCGCCCCCGCCCAACCAATAATCGGAATCTACATTTTTTTTGGACTATCTCGAACATCAGGTTAATCTAGATTATCGGCTGTGTGGGGGGCGGGTTTATCTAAATTGTTGGTGAACCTCAAATATTGTTTGTAAAAGCCGCCCCTACGCTAAATTATGAAAAAAACTTTTATTAAAACCTTTATTTTCAGATTAATAACATATCTAATTTTTCCAATTTTTTTATCTACCACCACGGCTGAAATTGTCTTGCGAGTTGCGGGATACAAACCCTGGCAAATAGAAAATGTTGATGTTGCGGTCGAACCAAAAGGTAACTTTTTTACCAAAGACTCGGAACTCGGCTACAAGCATTTGCCTGGTAAATTCAAGGTGACACTTAACGGTAATTACTCATTTAATGCCACTCATCTCAATAATAGTTTAAGAATAACTCATCCCCTCAATACTTACAATTTATCGTCCACAAAGCCAGAAATTTGGATATTTGGCTGTTCTTTTACCTACGGTTGGTCATTGAATGATAGTGAAACTTATGCTTGGTTGCTGCAAGAAAAATTACCCAAGTATGAAATAGTAAATTTTGGCGTTAACGGGTATGGCACGCTGCACTCGTTGATTCAATTCAAAGAAGCACTCAAACAAGGAAATAAACCAAAAATGGCGGTGATTGCTTATGCGGGATTTCACGACCGCCGCAATACTTTGTTAAGGGCGAGAAGAAAGCAAATGGCTGCTTGGAATAAACTGGGTATTTTATTCCAGCCCGATGCTAGGCTGAATGGAGAAAATAATTTTACCTACAAAATGGCAAAACTTGAATATCACGAGTTCCCGCTGATGCGGGTTTCTGCATTAAGCCATTTTTTGGAGGTTAATTACAATCAATTTGAAGAGGGATTGTACAAAAGTCACGAGGTTTCTAAGGCAATTATTGAAGAGTTTAACCATGTGGCTGAGGCTAATGGTGTTAAGTTAGTTGTGGCGGGAATTAATACAGGTTCTGCTAAGATGTTGGAGGAGTTAAGTCAGCAGGGAATTGCTACGGCGGATATTTCTGTTGATTTGAAAATACCTGCCAATAATAATTTACCTCATGACCTTCATCCAAGTGCGATCGCCAATCGGCAATATGCAGAAAAGTTGGAAGGCTTTTTGCAACGTACTGTTTTAAAGTAAGTTAACGAACCGCGAAGGCGCAAAGGGCGCGAAGGAAGAGATAAAGAGGAAGTTTAGAAGTTATTTAGGGTTGCTAGACTGATGGGATTATTTGATTTTGTTTCTTTTAAATTGCCTCGAAAATTTCTAATTGATGGGTTTTTCCTGTTTTTACTTGTTCTCCTCACAGTTGCAGTAACATCAATCTATGTATCCAGCGAACATACTTTTTATTGGTGGGATTACGCGGGATACAATACCGCTACAGTCAACACGGCAAATTTATTTCGAGAGTCGCCAGATAAAGCATGGCGCGGAGTTATAGAATCGCTATCTAAGGAAAAAAACCTGTTAATCTCTCTGCCGTTAGTGCCGTTTATTCTATTATTTGGCGAGTCTCGACTAAGTTACATTCTCAGCGTATCCCTGATTTATGTGCTGCCGTTTCGCCTGTTGCTGGGGGCAATTTCTGCAAAGCTAATTCCAGTTTATTCCCGCCGGGTCTTTTGGTCAACGGTGCTGCTGAGTTTATTAATTCCGATGAGTTGGATACCGACTCTGCGGGGATATCTGGATACTGGCGGCTGTGTGTTTGTAGCCTTGGCAATTTGGGTTTATTTGCAGGATGTTAAGCTGAAATCTTGGTGGAAAATCCCGTTAATTGGGTTTTTGCTGGCGGCGGCGATTCTGTTGCGGCGTCATTTTGCTTATAGTGCGATCGCATTTTTGGGTGCAGCGACTTTACAGGTTCTCATCGAGTTTATTGTACTAATATACTGTAAAAAAACGTCGTTGTCGTCTCCAAAAGACAAGGACGCCCCAGTGCCGTTTTCCTACAGAAGCTTGTTTGAATCCGCTGTTAAATTGGTATTGATAGCTGCAACTAGCTTTACTATTTTAATGTTGGTAGCGGGAGATTTTACTCGCAGTGCTCTGACGGTTGACTACCGCAATTTGTATGTCGCTTGGAGTTTGCCTGTAAATGATATTTTAACTCGTTATGCAGATTTTTACGGTTTGGGCACTTGGCTGCTGGTACTGATTGGTTTTTCTGCGGGAATTCTCACTCGAAAGCTGGTTCCGGCGACGGCTATTTTTGTTTCGTTGTTTGGGGTTTTGTCGGTGGTTGAATGGCTGTTAGTTTTGCGTTACGGCTACTTGCACTATACAATTCATATTACACCGATCGCACTTTTAGGACTATCCACATTTTTCTGGACAGCTTGGCTGACACTCAAGGGAAAATTCCGGTATTTTATGCTGGGCGCGGCGGGTTTGTACCTGCTTGTAAATGCTGCAGTCGGGTTAATTCCTCTGAAAATTGATTTGCCAAGACTGTTTGTGGGTAATTTTCCGCCGTTAGTGCGATCGGATTACGACGAAGTTATAAAATTAGTAGAATTTCTGCGAAAATTAGCACCAAATGAAGAACCGATTTATATTGCCGGTGCTTCTAACAGTTTTAATGCTAACATACTCCGACAAGCCAACCGCAAATTAAACCCGCCGGAGGGCTGGTGGAAATTAAATACCATCGGGAGGCCGCAAATTGACTCGCGCGATACTTACCCGCTACCGGAGTTGTTGCAGTCACAATATGCGGTGGTTGCTACACCCTTTCAGCAGGTGTTACCGAGTGACGAACAAGTTTTGCGATCGCACGAACAAGATGTTGTTAAAGTTGTGTACGATGCCTTTACTCAAAACTGGGAAATTGCCCGCGATTTCCAATTGCTACCGGAACAGTTTAAGCTAGAAAACGGCGTGACTGTCAGCGTTTACCGGAGGGTGCGGTCGACTGATACAGCAACGGCAGTTAGGGCTCTGGAGGCGATGCAGCGCCAAATAGTCGATCGACCGGGCACGCAGTTAGATTGGATTAGTTTGCATCAATCAATCTACACAAGTGCCAATTATTCAGTCAGTCAAGAATCGGATAACCTATATAATATTGTAACTCATCCAATTAAAAACAGCAAGAAACTCGATACATCTTTCCTCTATTTAGGTTCCATCTCCGACAAAGCGAAAGTTACAGGCAAACTCAATTTACTTAACAAGCAATGTCCGGGAGTTGTCCTGCGCTTGACTTTGTGGGACAAGCAAGGTAAATTAGTAGACTCAGCAGAGATGGCTTATAGTCAAAAAAGTGCGATCGGCTTAAATCTATTAGTTGAGGGCAAAAATCCCATTTATCTGCTGCTTGAGGTATTGAGTAGCAGCAAACAGGATTTAACAAACCAATGCCGACTGGAGATTAACAATTTGGCTGTCAGTAGGTAAGTGGAACCGTCAATGCAAAAACACCAAAAATCTCACTGGTATTTTAATCTATCTCTCTATACTTTTGTCATCATCGGTTCCCTGATGGCCACTGGCTATATTTTCCCAATTGGAGGCAATTTCCCCGAAGTGCCACCCATTAAATTTATGTTAAATCCTGAACTCTACAAAAATGACTATTACGTTCAGGAAATGGTTAAATTCAATCCGAGATACTACTATTATTATATCATCTATTTGCTCGCAAACTTAGGAACCAGCATTCCCCTAGCGCACTTTATTTATCAATTCCTAGCCTTCGGTTCATTTATCCTAGCTTGCTACGCAATTATCAATATTTATACTAATTCAAAACTACCTGCTGCAGCGATGGCTTTTTTATGTATAGCCGCTTCATTTACAGATGTTGGTAACACGCTGATATTTTCCAATAAATCAGTACCCAGTACCTTCGCTATGGCCTTCGCAATCTGGGGCATTTACTTTAGTTTGCGCCAAAAATGGCTGACCGGATATTTATTTTTTGGACTGGCTTGTCTGCTGCAATTTTTAGTTGGTTTGTTGCCGGGATTGATGATGATTCCCGTTTTAGTTATTGAATCTGTAAAACAGCGGAAGTTCAAAACATTGATTTTAGCGATCGCACTTTTAGCAGCAATGGCAAGTATCGTTTACGTACCGATGTTATTAACAGGTACTACCAGCACTCACACTATCGACAACGCCGAGTTTGTCTACATTCACGCAACAGTCCGCAACCCCCACCACATCCTCCCGTCTAATTGGGATGTGGGGAATTGGTTCAACTTTATATGTTTCATAATGGGTGGCTTGCTTTGCATCAAAAACTCCTATTTATTGCCCAAAGAAGACAAGATTAATTTTTATGTAATTGTTGGTACATCGATTTTTGCACTGTTTCTGAATTACGTATTTGTAGAAGTTTACCCGCTGGCTTTTATCGCCAAACTACAGTTAGCTAGAACCGTACCTTTTGCTCAAATAATTATATTTATTGCTGTAGCTTTGATGGTCGAGCGACTTTACAGAGAAAAACAAATAGCTGTTAGCTTGTTGCTGTTAGCTGTACTAACGTTGCCTTTTAGGGGCATCATTTTCTTAGCATTATCAGTTTGGCAAACAAAAAATTACGTATTGCCCAAACGATATAATATATTGTTGTGGATTTTAGCAGCAGGAACGGTAATTTTCAGCTTGATATATCCGGTGACTGATTCATGGGAAATAGTTGGCGATCGCATAATTAGCATCCCCGTCCTTTTCTCAATCCTCGCTTTCCCATTCATTTTAGAAAAAACATCCCTAGCTACATCGATCAAACAGGCTATAACTCACACATTAGCCTTAATAACTACCGCCACCTTAGTTTTTGGAGTAGCAGGAATTCTGCCCAAACCTATATTAAATGTATTTCAAACAAGAGTTAATATCAATGCCTTTCCCAGAGACGACTTAAGCAAATTAGCTGTCCGATTTTCGCAAAGTAGCAGCCGCGATTCACTCGTATTAATTCCACCTTCAGTTACCAGCTTTCAGTTTTTCTCCGAAAGAGCGATTGTCGTCAACTTCAAAAACTTTCCCTTTACCGAAAAAGGCATCAAAGAATGGCAAAGTCGCATGGAAACCGTTTTAGGAGTGCCATTAAACCCGCAAATGATCTGGGGAGGAAATGACTTTTTCATCCGCCGCAGCAGTTCAGATTTAGTCAAAGTAGCCAAAAATTATCATGCCGATTATATCCTGACTCGTACTGACTGGCATCCAAATATTCCAGGGGAAATCGCAGACAAACAAGGCAAATGGATACTGTATAAAATTAGGTAAGAGGTAATTGGTAAAACTTGTTAAATCCCAATTATAATTTTATCTGAGTCAGCATAGACAGAGTTTGCTTGTCTGTAAGCAATTCCATCGCCGATTTATCTGCGTTAATCAGCGTTAATCAGCTTTAATCTGCGGTTAAATATCAAAACCAGAATCATCAATAATTTCGCTAATTTGCTTATCCACATAATCAGCATCCACATTCCGCGCCATCAACTCAGCTAAAATCCCCAAAGAAATCAACTGCACCGACAGAATTGTACACAAAATCCCAAAAAATAACAAAGGTCGATTCCCGATCGGCCCAAAATTCATCCCCGCCAAATTCAGAAACCAAATAACTATCAAATAACTCAGCGAAACAGTTCCAACCAAGCCAAAACATAATCCCAAACCTCCAAACAAATGACCCGGTTTGTGTAAATACTGCGTCGTGGCTAACACTGTCAACAAATCAATAAATCCCCGCGCATAGCGTTCCCAGCCGTAATTAGATTTTCCGTGCTTTCGCGGATGATGTTCTACAACTACTTCCCCAATTTTAAACCCTAAATTGTTTGCTAAAGCTGGAATGTAGCGGTGCAATTCCCCGTACAATTTAATCGACTGCAAAACTTCCCTACGGTAAGCTTTAAAACCGCAATTCATATCGTGCATTTGCACCCCAGTCAGCAAACACGCAACAGCATTAAACAGCTTGGAAGGTAAAGTTTTAGAAAGCGGGTCGTTCCGCTGTTTTCGCCAACCGGAAACTAAATCAAATCCCGATTCTAAATGATGTAAAAATTTGGGAATTTCAGCGGGGTCATCCTGAAGGTCAGCATCGAGAGTAAAGATAATTATCCCTGCTGCATTGCGAAATCCTGCTGAAAGTGCGGCGGATTTGCCAAAGTTGCGGCGCAGTTTAATCGCTTTAATGATTTTGGGATGTTGGCTGGCTAAATCAGTGATTTCTTGCCACGAATAATCGCGGCTACCGTCATCTATGAAAATCACTTCGTAACTGTCAATTTCTGTTTGAAACATGACAAGTTGGATTTTTTCAAACAGCAATTTGAGGGTAGCTTCTTCGTTGTGAACTGGGATTACGAAGCTGAGATGTTTTGGCATAGGGCTATTCTATTTCATTTGTGTTGTCAATGAGATTTTTTTATTAACCGCAGAGGGCGCAGAGGGCACAGAGGAGGAGAAAGAGAGGTTTTTTAGTTTTTATTGATAACTTGGGAGTTTCGCAATGCTACCCAACCTTTGCGGTTTTTAAAGGAAGCATAGGCTGTCAATAATTTATCTGTTGGTGATGTTTGAATGTATCCTCTCCAAGCGGCGAATTCGTAGGAAGGGCCAAACAAGTTAACTAAATCTGGGCGCGGAAATCCTGACATGGCGAAACCTCGAACGACATTTTCTTGGTTGAGAATGGCAATACATTTTACATTGTTTTCGGGGTCTCCTACCCAGCCAATTACTCTCGCTGCTGTTGGTGCAAGTGCGGTGGCTGTATCAAAAAATCCGGGTACTCCGTCTTTGGGCGCTGACAGTAAATTTGGGTCGATTTTTGTGTCTAATGCTGCACAGAAATTGTGTTTTTTGATGTCTCGGTTAAATGGCACTAAGTTGTTAATTTTTAAGGCGTCAATTAATCCGATAAAAGCGGCGGGTTTGTTGCCTACGCGGTCTTTAATTAGCGTTACGTCGGTGATTCCTAATTGCAGTGATAATGCTACTAACGGTTGATAGGTGGCTCTGCGGGCGATCGCCATTGCAGTTTCGCCTCCCACCCCGTACATTAAAATAATCGCGACTGTCGCGACTGCAAACAGCGGTGTCAGCCAACGCCCTTGAATTCTTGGTTTTGGCTGCAACTCGCGCACCCACAATACTGTCAGCACAATTGTGCTCATCCAAAACAAAGCTGGGAGTGTCGCGTAGCGGGAAGCGGTGGCCTGTTCGACGCCAAATCCCGATCGGCTAACCGCTGCCATTAACGCCGTTTGCAGCGTGTAAAGTTGGATTGATAGCCAAGGCAGCCAATCTGGGCGATCGACCTTTTTTACCAATAGCCAATAACCGACAAAACCAGTTGCTGCCATCAAACCAATTATACCAATAATTGAAGCAAAAATAATATTTTCGCTAAAAATTCCGCCGAGATAAATGGGAATATACTCGAGAGTTTTGAGCGGGTTGATTTTAGTTAAAGAAGGGTGATGAGATGGAGTTTTATAAGTTAAAAAATAAATGCCAATCACTGCAATCGAAGCAATGAAATACAAACAAGTTATTCGCCGAGGAAACCGCAGCACAACAGCAGCAGCACACAATATCGGCCACAAAGCTAAAGGAGTGCTGTAACTAATACAGGCTAAAACGCCAAAAACAATGCTGCCAATTACCCACTTATTTTGTTTCCATTCTACATTACCAGGCAGAGCCTGGTAATGTAGATCCAGAGGCGGAGCCTCCTTCTTCCTTGACAAAAGCGTCGCATAGGATTGCAAACAAAATATCGAACAAATCACAAATAAATTAGCAATTATCCAGTGAACTCCGCTGAATCCCCGCATCCAATTGTGAGCCGCAGCAGGAGTAAAGTTAAAAATAGAAATACAAAGAACTAGCGAGATAAATAGCAGCGGAAAAACCCTCATTTTTAACGGCAGCAGAGCAATTAATACGTGGCACTGAATCCAAGCTAAGAACCAGGCAACTAAACATAAACCAATATTTGAACCTTGGGTGACAACTATATTCAAGCCATAAATAATTGCCGGAATCAAGACAAAATGCTCGTTGGCCCGAAATATCCAATCAAAAGGATTTGTAGAGAAACCGTCTACTGAATAAAAATTCCATGTCATCCACCAATAATCAAAATTAGACAAGTCTCCCGCTTGGGATATCAAGTACAAAATATATGACGCTGGTATTAGGATTCCGAGAACTGATGCGGCAATTAAAATATATTGTTGCTTGACTTTCATAGATTCAGACATGGGGAGATTTTTAATTTGTAGGGACGAGTTGAGGTGAGAAACTTTGGATATAACAGGTAACTCATTAACAAAACTCGCCCTCGCGATTTGAGTTTTCCTCGATTTTTTATTTCACTTCTCTGGCCAGCATTTTTCTGAGTCCTTGCCGCCAGTGGGGAGGATACGTGCCTAGAAGTGCTGATATTTTTACCGTAGAGAGGACAGAAAAAGCCGGACGTTTTGCGGGTGTCGGATATTCGGCGGTGGTGATGGGAATTACGCGCTGAACTTTTAGGGGAAGGCCGAGTTGTGCTGCTTCCTCAAAAATGGCGATCGCAAAATCGTACCAACTACAAACACCGCTGTTAGTGTACTGGTAAGTCCCAAAACTTTCTGGCCCAAGCAGAGGAATAATTTGCGAAATTGCCTCCGCTAAATCCCCCGTCCAAGTAGGACTTCCGATCTGATCTGTTACTACTCGAATTTCTTCTCTTTCCTTTCCCAACCTCAGCATAGTTTTGACAAAGTTGCCTTTGCCTCCGTTGCCGTAAACCCACGCGGTTCTAATAATAATATTTCGGTTTCCCGCTTTCCGAATTGCTTCCTCGCCTGCTAACTTAGATTGACCGTAAGTTCCCAGTGGGTTCGTAGAATCTGTTTCCAGATAAGCAGAACCGTGGCTGCCGTCAAATACATAATCAGTAGAAAAGTGAATTAAACTTGCTCCCAGTTTTTCGCATTCTTCTGCGAGAATTCCCGGCGCAATGCCGTTGACTGCATTTGCTAATTCCGGTTCGCTTTCTGCTTTGTCTACCGCAGTGTAAGCACCCGCATTGACGACTAAATCCGGTTGAATTTCAGCCATTGCTTGACGGATGCTTTCGGGTTGGGATAAGTCGAGGCGAGTGCGATCGACCGCAATTACCTCTCCCGAAGATAATAAAATCGGCTGCAATTCTTGAGCTAGCTGTCCGCTGCCACCTGCGAGTAAAATTTTCATGATCAAAACACTTGAGCTCTTTTCAACGTTTGTCCAGCTTGGTCTTTAGCTGATAAGATTGGTTGGTCACCATCTAGCGGCCAGTCGATCGCCAAATCGGGATCATTCCACAGGATACACCGCTCGTGTGCTGGTGCGTAATAATCTGTCGTTTTGTACAAAACTTCAGCCGTCTCCGAAACCACTAAAAAACCATGAGCAAATCCCGCTGGAACCCAAAATTGCCGTTTATTTTCTGCACTCACCACACAGCCAACCCACTGCCCAAAAGTCGGCGAACTTTTTCTAATATCCACCGCTACATCAAAGATTTCGCCAGCAACTACCCGCAGCAATTTGCCTTGAGGCTGCTGCATTTGGTAGTGCAAACCGCGCAACACATTTTTAGAGGATTTGGAATGATTGTCTTGAACAAATTCTGCCGTCACACCTGTTTTTTCGACAAAAACTTTGTGATTGAAACTCTCAAAAAAGAAACCGCGATCGTCTCCGAAAATTTTCGGCTCAACGATCAGAACTTCCGGTATTTCAGTAGATATAACATTCATAGTTGGCTGTATCGCGTGATAAACTCATACTCAGTCTACGCTATTTTACTATGAAAACTGACACATATCTCAAAAAGTTGTATGCCAACCGCTTTGATTCGCGACAAATGCAAGCGAAGGTGGCACTCTGGAAAGTTTTAATTGACGAATTCTTACAAGATTATGTGCCTCCCGAATCAGCTATCTTAGATATTGGCGGCGGTTACTGCGAGTTTATCAATCAAATTAGGGCTGAAAAAAAATGTTTGATTGACCTCAATCCCGATTCAAAGTTATTTGCAAATCCTGATGTGAAGGTGCTGAACATTGATGTTTTAAATTTGGAGTCTAATAAATTTTTTACCGAACAGTTCGATCGTATTTTTATCTCAAATTTTTTTGAACACCTCCGAAACAAAGAGGAACTTGTAGAAATTATCTCGTTTTGCTTTGATGCCCTCAAGCCGAGCGGTTCTTTATTGGTAATTCAGCCTAATTTTAAATACTCCTACAAGGAATATTACGATTTTATCGACCATCAATTACCGATAACGCATTTATCGCTGCAAGAGCTTTTACAAACTGTCGGGTTTGAAATTGACCTGATTATACCGAGATTTTTACCGTTTTCGACGAAAGGCAGACCCGCTTCGCCCTTGCTGTTAAAAGTTTACTTAAAATTGCCTTTTTTGTGGGGAGCTTTGGGAGGGCAAATGTTTGTTAAAGCCTCGAAACACAAGAATTGAGTATCTTTCTCAAGATCGACACTTCCCGTCAGAGGTGGAAAATGAGAATCTAGGGAAATCGCTCATTTTAATAATTCCTCGACTGGAATGCTAAAACCTGGTAAAACAATTTGCGCGCTAATAACTTCCCCAGCAATAAAGATGCTTATGGTTTGTTTTGTTACTACAATAATCCATTGGTTTTCAGGATATACCAGCCAAACTTCCTCACTTCCCGATTCTAAATATTCTGTAGCTTTAGCAATTAGATCTTCCGCCCGATCAGTTGGCAAAACAATTTCAGCACCGAAAGGAAAACTTTGTGGCAGCACTTTGAGATTGCCAAATTGTGCGACAAATTCCGGGGGAAGGTAAGCAACAGCAGGATAGCGTCCCTGCTGGTTGGTGCGGCAAGGAACATCAGTATAAACCTCCCCTTATTGTCCGCTAGAGTCTTTGTAAGTTCTCCAATAAAAGTAAAGATTTCCTTGCACATTGCTATGCTTGAGAGTCATGCCATTTTTTTCCAATAATTCACCATCAACCCACTCTTGCATATCCGGTGGACTTTCCATCCATGCTTCTAGAGAGTAGATTTTCGATTGGGCAATAACTGTAGAAGTTATCATGTTTTTGCGTCTGCGCGGGGAACTTTTTTTCTATGATACCAGATGCGATCGAGCTTTGGTTGACAAAAGCGCGATCGCACTTTGTAGATGGCACTTTTCAGTGTTATCATAAAAGTTACAAAGTATCCAGCATTTCTGGCTTTGTCCAATTAGGATGAAGCTGCCATAAAGCATCACTTTGAGGACAAACATGATGACACAAACTCAATCATCCGCCGCCTTTGCACTCAATATTCCACTAACACTAACACTCACCGTTACCCGCGAACAGTTCGTTGAATTGGCCATCGCCAACCGAGAATTACAATTAGAAAGAACAGCAACAGGGGAATTAATCGTGAATCCACCAACCGGAGGCGAAACAGGATACAAAAATCTCGACATAGAAGGACAACTTTGGTTGTGGAACCGTCAAACTAAACTAGGTAAAGCGTTTAACTCTTCTACTGGTTTTCACTTACCCAATGGAGCAGATCGCTCTCCCGATGCAGCTTGGGTGCGTCAAGAAAGGTGGGATGCACTCACCCCAAAACAAAAAGAAAGCTTTATTCCCTTGTGTCCTGATTTTGTGGTAGAACTTCGTTCTAAAACTGACAGCATGGAACCGCTGCGAGCCAAGATGAAAGAGTATATGAACAATGGCGCTCGTTTGGGGTGGTTGATAGATAGAAAAAACAGAAAAGTAGAAATTTACAGGCAAAATCAAGATGTAGAAGTGCTGGAAAATCCTGTTACTTTGTCCGGTGAAGATGTGTTGCCGGGGTTTGTCTTGGATTTGACAGAAGTTTGGGGATAAGCGATAGAGGGTAGGCACGGGCCACTACCCTACAAATCTGTATAAATGATTTAGATTTGCTATAATTATTGACAAATAAACACATTGCAATTTCAAACAGTATGATCGAGAAAAAAATCTTACAGGAAGGTTAAGAATATACATTTCGTTCATACTTTGAGTTGCCTTACGAAACGGATCAAATTTTAGCAGAATTTAATTACTCGCCCATCAAAACTGAGCTGTCTTTGCCGCATACCTCTAGAGAACCTGATTGACTGACAAAAGTTTAATTAGCCCAAACTACAGTGGTAGCTTGAAACTCAATTCGGTAAGTTCTTTGCTGATGTTGTAAACGAGAAGCCTTGACTGGTTCGGGGTCAATATTAGTAGAAAAAGAGATAACAGAAATTAAATTCCAGCCCTTGTTCAGAGCTTGTTTGACCCAACTCCAGCCAATTTTCAAGTAGCTAGCACC